>DAIQNO010000150.1:0-6254 GCA_036788355.1 Opitutales bacterium
TTTACCCGATTCGATCAGGTTCTCCCGCCGATCGTTCTGCCGCCCTTTCAGGGCTTTGAACCTTGAAGGCCGATAAACCCAGGGTTGCGCTTCGCTGAACCCTGGGCTTAGTCCTCTCGCCCCGTTGGGGCTTTCAATTGTCGCCCCGTTGGGGCAGATATTCGGCGGCGGACTTAGCTCACAGGGCGCTAGTCCAACGCTCTGATGAGTTCTCCGGGGGTCAGGGCGGCGGAAAAGATGTTCGGTTGGCTGGAATCGGGGCGATGCAGGACGTTCAGCGGGATGGCATTGGCACCATAGCTGCGGATGGCCGCTGCGGTGGCCGCGTCTCGCCTGGTAAAGTCTGCCCGCAGCATCACCACGTTGTTTTCCCGGTAAGCCGCGATGACTTCCGGAACGGCATAGACGTATTTATTGGTCTGGCACGTAGCGCACCAACGCGCCGTAAAATCGATGTAAACGGCTCGGCCCTCGGCAAGGCCTGCGGCCACGGCGGCCTCACTCCAGGGTTCAAAAGTGAGGAAGTTGGCTTCCGTCGGTGCGACCTCACCGGACGCAATGGCAACAGTGAGCCGCGCCCGGCGGCCTTCCTCGGCAATCTGCCACAGCAGCCCGACCGTGACCCCAAAGAGGACGGTGGCGGCGATGGCCTGGCCCATCCGCCGGGCCCGTATCGGCTGACCTCCATGGCCGTAGCGCCCGAAAACCCAACCGGCCAACCCGACCAAAGCCAGAGCAATGACCAGGTTCCGCAAGACCTCCTCACCCACCAGTCCGGCCAGCACAAAGATCAGATAACCGGTAAAAGCATAGAGGGGAAAGGCCAGGCCCTGCTTCAGGGTCTCCATCCAAGGCCCAGGGCGGGGCAACTTATTGACCGCACCGGGGAAAATCGACAGCAGCAGGTAAGGAAGTGCTAGCCCCAACCCGATGGCCGTGAAAATCAGCATGACGGCCCACGGGGGCAACGTCGCGGTGGCCCCAAGTGCCGTGGCAAGGATGGGGGCCGAGCACGGCGTTGCGACGACCACGGCCAACGCTCCCGTGAAAAAGGAGCCCGTTAACCCCTTTTTTCGCATTAAATCCTGCCCGACGCCCGTGGCGGAAGTGCCCACCTCGAAGACTCCGCTGAGATTCAGCCCAAAAAGCAGGAAAAACACCGCCAGCACCCAGACGAAACTCGGCGACTGCATCTGAAAACCCCAGCTCCCCTGCACCAGGATCAGCACCGTGGCCAGCAACCAAAAGCACACCAAGACCCCCACCGAAAACGCCACGCCATGCCGCACCACCTCCCGCCGATCCTCCCCGGCCTGCTGCACGAAGCCCATGATCTTAAGGCCAATCACCGGAAAGACGCAGGGCATCACATTCAGAATGAACCCGCCGACGAAACCCGCCAGTAACAGCAAGCCCAGCGGCAGCGTCGCCCCTGCCACCGAGCCGATTTCACCGATCTCCGCCGCCCCGTTGGTTAGCGTGCCTCCATCGCTCCGGGTGGTCGAAGTCACGACCCTGCCGCCCTCTCGCGTCGCGGCACCCGACGATGCCCCTGCCGGCGGCATCGGCACGTCAATCAGCAGACCCGCGGCCCACCGGGGCTCAGCACCGGGCTCTGCCGTCATTCCGTGTCGAGCGACGCCCGGCCACCCCCCCGGCAACGTCGCCACCACCCGAAACCGCTCCAAACCGGCCTCTAGATATGGGGAAACTGGGAGTCGGTAGCTCACCTGTCCCATTCCCGACACCGCAACCTCCAGAAACCGGCCATCGACGGCCACCCGGTCTCGGGTTTCTGCTGAAATCGTCGCCCCCGGCGGCACGGTAGTCGCGGTCTGGCCGTCCAACGGGAAAAGATACCCGCCCGCCGATAATCCCCCAACGGAAACCGTCGGAGTCAGCACCACTCGAAAATGATCCCCCTCCCGCGTGACCTCTGCACCCCAAGGCGGCGCCGCGTCGCCAGGTGCTAACCCCGCGAGGGCCACGGGCCACGCCGCCCGTGCGGCGCCAAACTCGGCCGCCCGCGCTGAGTCCACCGAACTCGAAGCCCCCGCCGGTGCCACCGGCAGATTCAACGACACGGAGGCCCCACCGGGAACGCATTGCGACGGATCGCACTCCAGCCAAGACGCCTCACCACGCAGCACTACGGAGGCACCCGGGAGCACTGCTGGCGGCGTAATCTCGACTAGTAGCAAGGTTGTCCCCTCGTAAACATAGTTCACAATGTCCTCTTGCAGGTAAACCTTTGGCACCGGCCACTGGATGGGGCCTGCCGAGAAACCGGGAGGCAGATCCCACGCAATTTCGGTGGCCAAGCCCGCATCCCCCGGAAAACTCCAGTAGGTGTGCCAGGTCGGCGCGTGCTCCAGCCGTAACGCTACCCAAAACGGCTTTCCCGGTTCCACCGCGATCACCTCACTCACCAACCTCGCCACAACGTTGGGCGCGGACGGGTTACCGAGCTGGGCCAAGGCCGCGCTGGGCACCGCCACCGCCGTCTGGCTGGGTTGAGCCACCGCCACGCCCCAGAAACCGAGGAAGAGGCTGCACAGCAGACCAGCGGTTTTCCGCACGAGGGGCCGCGCCCCGGTATTTTCCGTCCGTGATCTTTCCATGTTGCTCAGAGTCGTCACTAGATGCCCGACCCTGACGAAAAATCATCGTTCCGTGCGGAAATGCCCCCGAGCTCCAGAACCACGGGCCCCGCTTCGAGCTTTTCCTGACAACGGGGCGGCGGCGGCACGCTGAGTCACCTCAGGCTATTCTCCGGAACAATTCTGTGCTTTCAGGGGTTGCCTCGGCGGCAGGATCGTCCGATGAGTCCGCATCATGGAAGCCATCGACCGAGTTTGCGCCACCGTTGCCGCCCTCAGAGCCCCGGACGGCTGCCCGTGGGACCGCGAGCAGACCCACCAGTCACTCCGCCGCTGCCTGATCGACGAAACCTGCGAACTCCTGGAAACGCTCGACAACGGCGACATGCCGCACCTGCGCGAGGAACTCGGCGATGTTCTCCTCCAGGTGCTCCTGCACGCCCAGATCGCGTCAGAGTCGGGTCATTTTTCGCTGGCAGAGGTGGCCGACGACCTAAACGCCAAGCTAGTTCGGCGCCACCCCCACGTCTTCGGCGAGGAAGCCCGCGCCACTGACAGCCAAGCCGTGCTGAAGCGATGGGACGAGATCAAAGCCGCTGAAAAGTCCGCTCGACCGCTTCCCGACAGCCCATTCAAGGCCCTGCCCCCAACCCTGCCCGCCCTGATCTTCGCCGACCACCTCCTCAAGCAGGTAGCCAAGCTCGGGCTTTCCGCCGCCGAGAGGTTTCCCGCAGTCCTCCAAAGTAACACCACCCCCACCCTGACTGCTTCCGAAGCTGGTCGGCAGCTACTTTCGGTCGTCGCCGCGTGCCGACAGGCGGGCCTCGACCCCGAGACCGCGCTCCGCGTCGAGGCTCAGCGCCTCCAGCACGCCGCCACCGCCCTCTGGCAATCGCGACAACCCAACGAAGTCGCAAGTCCAGATCGTCAGTAGGTTCGACCGTCTTGCCGCCCCCAACACCGAAAACGCCACCGCCGATTTCCAAAACGCGGTTGCTCAAAGTCCCCGCTCCCGAAGTGCCACTCCCGGCATTTTCCCGAAATGTATCAAGACGGTTCTCTGCTGCTAGAAGGCCAACCCGTAGCCTACCGGTTGCAGCGTAAGCGCGGTGTCAAGCGGCTGACGCTGCGCTATCATGCCGAGAATCCGCAAAGAACCCGCGCTGAGGGCATCACCGTGACCCTGCCCTGGAACTGCCCCTTCAGCGAAGCCACGGGCTTTTTACAACGTCAGCGGCCCTGGCTGCTGGAACAACGCCGAAAAGCCCGGCTGGCCCACGAAGCCCGTCGTGCTGCCCACCCGGAAGGTTGCGAGTCCGGAGCCGCCGACCCGTCGGCATCCCGGAGCCTGCTGGCCTGGCTCAACGCGGGAAATCGACTGACCCTCGGCGACCGGGCCTTCCGGCCCATTCTCCGGCCAACCACCGCCCGTCCCTACAGTCTCGTGGACCGCCCGCGGCAGGAAGTGCTGCTGGCCATCCCATTGCCGCCAGCGACGCCCAAAGCACCGCAGCACTTCGCTGGCATCCGATCCGACGCGGACGAGCCGGAGTCGCTGGGCGTGATTGAACCACGCGACCGTCCGCGGCTGGATGACACCCTCGCCGCCCTGCTCCGCCACTTAGCCACCGAGCACCTGCCCAACCAGACCCAACAGCAGGCCGCAACCGCAGGGTTAACGGTGAAGTCCGTGACCATCCGCGATCAACGCAGCCGCTGGGGTTCCTGTAGCACCGCCAAAAGCATCAGCCTGAACTGGCGGCTCCTCCTGCTGCCCCCAGAACTGGCAACCCACGTCATCTGGCACGAGTTAGCCCACCTGCGCCACGCCAACCACTCTGCGGCGTTCCACGCCTACCTGCGCCAACTGGACCCCCAGACCGACGCCTGCCACCGCGAAATCCGCCGCCTGGAGCCCGAAATCATGGCCCTCGGGCGACCAAGTCGCCAGCCCTGAGCACTTAACCTCAGTAGTTGCTGGTATTACCGCCTAGAAATAAGCGGTAATCGGAACGCATTTTAGGACGATAAAGGCTCCGCCTAGACCCGATCTTTAATCGCTTTAATCCTGAGCCTATTTTGTGCTTACGCCAGGAGAAAATCTGCCGATCCCTTTCCAACAATGAAATTACATCGTTACCTTGAAGTAGAACACTTGGCACCTCGCTGGGCTTCTTCCCAAAGCAGTAAAAGTGGTGTCAAAATCTGCATTTCAGGAACTAGAAGTTGACACCTCTGAAGGTTGCAGTAAGCTTTATCAATTATACCATCCAGAGCATCCCAGAGCGGCAGCTTAAGCACAATTACACTTTATTGACACCCATTTTTTAGACTAAGCGATGAAACTGAAAGAATCACCTGGTTCTCCCAACTTTGAAAAGCTCCGCCGCCAATTCACGGAGGCTGATCTGCGCTGCGTTTGTGAGGCCCTCGACCTCGATTATGCGACGGACTTGGCCAACAGTGGGCAGCATCGCCCTCTCGATTGTTACACCTGCGGCATGATGGTCTTAACCGATCCGAGACTGCGTTCTCACTTAGCCACTTTTCCCAAAGTTGGCCTGTCGCCCGCTCTCTACTACGGTGCCCAGGTTTTTGCGGCTTTTCGTGAATCGGAAATCCGCCAGAATGGCCTCGCTCTAGCGTTAACCTTAAAGCTCATAGAAACGATCAAGCAACTGCACCCAAAATTGTCGGACCATGAACCTCTACCGCCGCTAAACTTGTCAATCACTACGCAGCCACAAGGGCACGACATCGCCTTCTCGGTAGAAGCCACCTTACCGGGTGCCATGCTGGTGCTCGACGGCACTTTTGAACCCAAAGAGCCGCCAACGGAAGCCCAATCCGGGCGCTAGCCTCTGACGCCGTTGATCGGCGGCCGTGGCTCGGCTGCCCTGGACAAAGTGGCCGAGCCATCACCCAGCCAGGGAAGACCGACACCGAGGCGCCTCTCCCCAGTCAGTGGTGCCTTTTCTAGGCTCCCGTCGGCAATTGTGACATTTTGGTGTCAACGGCGGCTCTAGCTTGGCTCCGGGAAGTCAGGCCTTCATGGTGGTGCCATGAAGCATCGCCATTCTGATCTATCGCGCCGTAAATTCATCCAATGGGGAGGGCTGGGCGCTCTCCTCGGGGCAAGCGGGGCGGCTACGCCACTTTTCGGCCAAACCTCCAGCGGCCGCGCCACGTCCCGGCCCGCTCAGGCCAAAAACCTGATCTTTCTGGTGTCCGACGGGATGAATCTCGGAACCCTTTCCCTCGCCAACCACTACTGCGAGACGGTGCGCGGCCCAAGCTGCCAGTGGATGCAGCTTTACCAGCAAAATGACCTCCCCTTTACGCGGTCGCTGGTCGAAACCAACTCTGCCGACTCGCTGATCACCGATTCGGCGGCGGCGGGCAGTGCCTGGAGTATCGGACGACGCATCAACAACGGAGCCTTGAACGTCCTCCCGGACGGCCAGGCGGTCCGCCCGCTCTACCATTATGCGAAAGCTGCGGGAAAGGCTACCGGCCTGGTCACGACCACCCGCGTGACCCATGCGACCCCCGCCAGCTTTGCCGCGACCGCCGCCAGCCGAAACTCCGAGGACGACATCGCGCAGCAATACCTGTCTGGCTTGGCGGACATTATCCTCGGGGGCGGATCCAGCC
>DAIQNO010000151.1:0-6246 GCA_036788355.1 Opitutales bacterium
TTTCGCCGACGCGTCTGCCCGATGGTCGCCAGGTGCCGAACGCCCCGGTGCGCGTGTATGACACCTCTGGCCCGTGGGGTGATGCCACCTTTCACGGCGATGTCCACCAGGGCCTGCCGACCCCTCGCGCCACCTGGATTCGCGAGCGCGGCGATGTCGCCGAGATTCCGGGCCGCCCCGTCCAGCCGATTGATGACGGCTACCTCTCGGCCGCCCACCGCGAAAAGGCCCAACGCCTCGGACGCCATGCGGCCACCAGCTTTGACCGAGGCAGCCGGGCCATCCTGCGGGCCAAGCCCGGCGTGAAGAGCGTCAGCCAGCTCCATTACGCACGTCAGGGCATCATTACGCCCGAAATGGAGTTCGTGGCCATCCGGGAGAATCTCCAGCGCCACCAAGCCGCCGATGCCCAGCGCAACGGCCATGCCCCGGCGTCCAACGAGCTGGCCCACCGGCACCCTGGCCAAGCCTGGGGCGCTAAGATTCCCGACGAAATCACCCCGGAGTTTGTCCGCAGCGAAGTCGCACGGGGTCGGGCGATCATTCCGGCCAATATCAACCACCCGGAACTCGAACCGATGATCATCGGGCGTAACTTCCTCGTCAAAATCAACACCAACATCGGCAACAGCGCGGTGGCCAGTTCGATCGAGGAAGAGGTCGAGAAGATGCGCTGGTCGGTCAAGTGGGGCGGCGACACGCTGATGGATCTTTCCACTGGGAAAAACATCCACCAGACCCGGGAGTGGATCCTGCGAAATTGCCCCGTGCCGGTCGGCACGGTGCCGCTCTACCAGTGCCTCGAAAAGGTCAACGGCAAAGCCGAAGAGCTGACCTGGGAGCTGTTCCGCGATACCTTGATTGAACAAGCCGAGCAAGGCGTGGATTACTTCACCATTCACGCCGGGGTGCTGCTGCGCTACATCCCGCTGACCGCCCGCCGGATGACCGGGATTGTCTCCCGCGGCGGTTCTATTATGGCCAAGTGGTGCCTCGCCCACCACCGGGAGAACTTCCTCTACACGCACTGGGATGAAATCTGCGAAATCTGTGCCGCCTACGACGTGTCGTTTTCGATCGGCGACGGCCTGCGCCCGGGCTCCATCGCCGATGCCAACGACGCCGCGCAGTTTGGTGAATTGGAGACTCAAGGCGACCTGACCCTCCGCGCCTGGGAGCACGGCGTGCAGGTGATGAATGAAGGCCCCGGCCACGTGCCGATGCACCTGATCCACGAGAACATGCAGAAGCAACTCGATTGGTGCCACGAAGCCCCTTTCTACACCCTCGGGCCATTGACGACCGACATTGCCCCCGGTTACGACCACATCACCAGCGGCATCGGCGCGGCGATGATCGGCTGGTATGGTTGCGCGATGCTCTGCTACGTCACCCCCAAAGAACACCTCGGCTTGCCGGACAAAAATGACGTCCGCGAGGGGGTCATCACCTACAAAATTGCTGCCCACGCCGCCGACCTCGCTAAAGGCCATCCGGCGGCCCAATACCGCGACAATGCCCTCTCCAAGGCACGCTTTGAGTTCCGGTGGGAGGATCAATTCAACCTCGGCCTCGACCCCGAGAAGGCCCGGGCTTTTCACGACGAAACCCTCCCGCAGGACGCCGCCAAAACGGCCCATTTTTGCTCGATGTGCGGCCCCAACTTCTGCTCGATGAAGATCACCGAGGATGTCCGGAAATACGCGGACCAACTCGGCCTGACCGCTGAGGCGGCCCTGCAGAAGGGCCTGGAAGACAAGGCGCGGGAGTTTTCCGAAAAGGGCGCCGAAGTGTATTCCTAGACTCGGCCCAGGAGTTCTGCCGCCGACCACGGCGACCGGTGGCCTGCGTTTCGGCTGTCGTGGGCGGCGAGCGTGGGTGGGCGGTCCGGGGGGTCGGGCTGAAGGTTGGGGGTTGCCTTTTCCCAGTCGAGCGGGCCAAGTTCTGGGGGTGAAGGTAAGGGGGGCTGATTTCGACGGATGGAGGGGTTAAATCTAGGATTGTTTCGGGAAGGCGGCCCCTTGATGTGGCCGTTGCTGGCCCTCAGCGTGGTGGGTTTTATCTTTTTTGTGGAGCGGACGCTTTACCTGCATCAGAGCTCGACGGCGGCGGAGCGGTTTCTGGAGGGGATCAAGAACTCGATCCGGGGGCGGCGGTTGCTGGAGGCGCTGACGATCTGCGAGGAGGCACCGGGGCCGCTGCCGCAGATTGTGAAGGCGGCCCTACTGCATTCCCAGGATGGGGAGACGCGGATGCGCCTGGCGGTGCAGGATGCGGCGTTGACGGAGATTCCGCTGCTGGAGCGGCGGATTGGTACCATTGCCGCCATTGCCAAGATTGCGCCCTTGATCGGGTTGCTGGGGACGGTTCTGGCGATGTTGCAGGGTTTTTACACGATGGAGGCCGCTGGGCCTTACGCGGATGCCAGCGTCTTTGCGGGGCTGTTGGGCCAAGCGTTGGTGACGACGGCGGCTGGTCTGGGGATCTCGGCGATGGCCTTTCTGGCCCACCACTTTCTCCACGCCAGGGTGCGGGCCATTGTGCAGGAGCTAGAGTGGGCGGCCAACCAGACGATGCAGTTTCTGCTGGCGGACGTGCCGCTGGAGCTGCCGGATGCGAGTCTGGGGGTTGACTTCGGCAGTGGCGCTGGAGTGATGAAGGTCGGGGCCGTGGTGGGCCCTGCCGGAGTTTAGGATGGAGGGTAGCCGCGATGAGTCCCTTGCGTCCCTTGCAGCTTACCCGCGCTTTGACGGCTCCCGATCGTCGGCTCGATATGACCCCGTTGCTCGACCTGTTGCTGCTGGCCTTGATGGTGATGATGCTAGGGTCGCCGTTCGTGGTGGCACCGGGGTTGTCGGTGGAACTAGAGGGCGGCCTGGTGCTGCCGGTGGGTTCTCCGGAGATTTTGGCGGGGGTGCCGGTGGTTGAGGTGCTGACCGCGCGCGGGCCGGATAGTTTTTTCTTTCAGGGGCGTTTTCTGACGTTGTCCGAGCTGGAGTTGCTGGCGCGTCCACCTCCGGGCAGCGTGCAAGCCGGGGCGGTGTTACTCCTGCGGGCCCACGAGTCCGTGACTCTCGACGTGCTGGTCCGCCTGGCTGATTGGGCGCGGAGCTGGGGCTTTTCGCGGGTGCAAGTGGCCGCTCGGCCGGTTACGCCGTCGACAACCTTCAGCGGGGGGAGGGGCGCGTCGCCGTGACGCAGGCACCAGCGGTGGCAATGCGGCGCCGGGGCAATCGCGCCCGCCTGACTTCAGGGCGGCCCTGGCTGTCGGGCGCGGCCATGGTGGTAGCGGTAGCCGGGGCGTTGCTTCATTTTGCGGGATTTTTGCTGACCACCTCCCGAAGTTCCTCGCCGGAGGGCAGGGCCGTCGGCGGTGCGCGACCCATGTCCGGCGGGGGGTCGGCGGGGGAAACCTGGCAGTCGCCCAGGGCGCGGGCCGAGTGGTTGGCCCTGGTGGAGGAACGCGCCGACTTGCAGGATTCCGAGCCGCTGATTCTACCGACGCAATGGAATGCGCGACTGAGTCCCGTAGCGGGCGCCGGGGTGCCTTCGGCCCTGGGGCTGTTGAAGGCTTACCCGCCGCGGACGCGCTTGCCGGAGTTGCCACCTCCGCGCCCGATGGGGGATTCCCCAGAACTCCGGGTAAAAGCTCCTGAGCTACTTCAATGGGAACCCGACTGGCTGCGCGGGGCCTTGGCCGTGCCGCCTTTACCGGGGCCGATGTTGCCCACGCCCCCGCCCGGGCTGAGGATCCGCCGGATCACGCCGGGAGTGACCGAAGCCCCCTCCGACTCCGAGGTCTCCAAAGTGGCTGGAGATGCTGAGGTTGCTCCGGAGGCGACGTTATCCGAGCTTCCGATACTTCTGGGGGATTTTCCGGCGGCTAGCGGGGTGCTGTGGAATCCCACGGTCTGGCACTGGCAGGTCGGGGGGTGGGCCCTGGCGGGCCCTCCGGTGATGCTGCAAAGCTCTGGCCAGCCCGCGCTCGATGCCTTTCTGCTGGGGCACCTGCCGACGTTGCCAGCCCTCCAGCGGCTCCCACCTGGCCTCTACGAGATCTCGGTTACGCCATGAACGCCGCTGGCCTCAAAGCTGAGTGAACGTCTTAACATCGTTGGGTTAATCGGGGGAATGCGCTTGCCGGGGTGGTTACCTTGGCTGTTTGATCGTGGAAATGAGCGTCGAGTCTGGGAAAATCTGCTGCGGCGCCGAACGGATGAATAACGGGGGTAAGCCGGTGAGCTGCCTGGCTTCATTTCGAGGGGGGATCGTCGCGGCACTTTCTCTGTCGCTGGCGGCCGGCGATTCAGTCGCCCAGATGGTCATCGGCCCGCGTCCCGAGGCTCCAGAATGGGAGATCATCGCGGAGCAGACGCTGGGGGTAGGGCTCAATGCCGACCTCGGCGGTCCGTTGTCCGGCGAAGTCAAAACGGTGGTCAGTGACACGGCCCTTTCGGTCGCCAAGACCTATCAAGACAGCGTTGCGACTTTCAGCCTCGGTTATGGCTTGCGAGGGTATGATTGGAGCGATCAAGCGTTGGTCGAGCAATCCCATGCCTTTTCGGTCGGTTTACGGTTTCAGCACGCTTTTGACGGTGGGGATTGGGGGATTTTTGGCCGAACCTCGATCACGTTCGAGGGGGAGTTTGAGCAAGGTGCCTTGCTCGATGGGCGCACCTGGCTGATTGCTCTGGCGCCGTCCTACCAGGTCAACCGGAACCTCTTTCTCGCCCTGGGTTTAGGGGTTGTGCAGTCTCCAGCGCGGGACCTGCGACTGATCCCCTTCGGGAGCATCCGCTGGCAGATCAGCGATCGCTGGTCGCTTTCGACCGCTCAAGGTGCCACCCTGAGCTACCGCCTGAAGGATGACTCAAACTGGTGGGCCAAGGTGGTGGCTCACGTGGAGAGTAGTGGGCTTCGAGCGCGTTCCCGCCAGCTACCTGGAGACTCCGGCCAGGCAGGTTATGTCTTGGAGGATTTTGGCGTCCGCGTCGGCGCGGGGATCGATTACCTCCCCCGCGAAGCCGTCTTTTTACGCACGGAAGTCGGGGCGACGGTGTATCGCGAGTTCAGCGTCCGTCGGCTCGATGCCAAGGTTTTTGATGCGACTGCCGATCCGTCCGCTTACTTCCGAGTGAGTGCGGGGTTACGCTTTTAAGGAGGCTCGGCTTCAAGCTTCGGAGATAGAAGTTGGTTTGCAGCCCCACGTTTCGCAGAATGGCTTGCCTTTTGCTTTCCGCTTAGGGCACTCTTCAGAGTTTAAGTTTTCAGCCAGGGGTCTCCTTACCGACTATAATGCCACCGTCCGTGTCGCTAGTGCCCATCGCACCACCATCAACGCCCACGGGCCCCGAGCCTGCGGCTGAGGAAAGCTCCCGACGAGCGGTTGCGGATGCGGCCATCGTTCCGGGCAGCGGCTCACGCGGATCGCCTGGTACCGTGCAGCTCCTGCCGGTCGGCGTAGGCCAGGTGTTGGCGCATTGGGAGTTGCACCCCTCGGGGGTCGAGTTTTTCCAGCAGACGACCGGTGCTGCCGCCGAGCTCCAACTGGCCCTCCGGGTGCATAGCAGCCCGGATTGTCGAGCGGTGGCCGAAGTGCCGCTCCACGGGCTCTCGGGCGATCAGGCGGTGGCTTTACCCGTGAACGTGCGCGGCCAACTCGTGGCCACCGTGGGTGCCCTGGATGCGAGGGGTCGGTTCATTCCGGGCCCGCAGAGCTTGCCCATCACGCCTTTTTCCGAGGCCATTCCGGTGTTGCCGCCCGCCACGGCAACGGCACCAGAGCACCGAGCCAACGTGCTTCGGAGGATTCCTGCCGTGGGCATCGCCCTTCCGGCTGGGCTGGCGGGGTCAGTGGATAGGCTGGTTGAAGAGTCGATCGGGAGGCCCCTGGCTGGGCCTCCGGCCCCGACCGTCAGCTCGCTGACAGAGGCACCATTGTCGCCCACCAGTTCCCAGCAGCCCATCCTCGCTGAACCGGGACGTCACATCGCCGTGGACCCGCAGCAGACCGGGGAACGCTTCTCGTCGGTCGAAGCGACGGCTCCGACCACGTTTCAGACTGGCGTTGCCGAGTCGGTGCTCTGCGAAAGGACCGCCGATGCGGTGGTGCGGGAGAGATTGCGCGCTGGGGGTCGCGTGGTCGCGGTTGAGTTGGGCCTCAACCTGCCCGTTTCGACTGGATGGGTGCCAGTGGACGATCCGCTGGAAACGCTTTCCGAGGACAGCGCTTCCCGGGCTCAGGGC
>DAIQNO010000152.1:0-6225 GCA_036788355.1 Opitutales bacterium
ACACGACTCAGTTAGATGACTTAATCGGGCGACCTTCCTTGTCCGTGAACGACCCGACGGCGATCATGATGAAATCAATCAACGCCCAAATCCCTAAGCCGCCGAACGTCAACAGCATCAACACCCCGGTGCCGACCTTCCCGACATAAAACCGATGAACTCCAAAAGTGCCCAAGAAGAAGCACAGCAACAACGTTGGAACAAAGCCTTTTTCGCTATTCATAATAATGGATGGTTAGATGAACAAAACTGATTATTTCAAGACTTGGCCCGGATAACAAACAATTGCCCCAGAACCATCCCTAAAGCTGCCAGTCAGCAGAAGGATGGTCGTTACCAAAGTATGCACGAAGTCCATTGCAAGAAAAATCAAACCGAAGACCGGGATATCCATGGCGAAGCAGTAAAGCCAGCCAAAGGTCAAACAGACATCCGCAAAACCCTCAAACCAGCGCCCCAAGTAGAAATGCTGGATACCTAGCAGACCGAAAACACCTGAGAGACACACTGCAACCGCATAACTTTTGGAGGAACGACGCGCCATCGGGGAAAGCGGGGAAAAATGTCAAAGAATCGAAGCGAAAACGCCCTAAAAAGCCACGTTTAGATTCAGGCCGCCACCAAAGTTTGCAGCCTGGAAGGTAAAGCCATCCGCATCGCTATCCCGACGCACCACACTTGAAAACACCCGAACCGAAGCAAAATCGGTGAGCACATACACCACTGCGACCGCCGCGCTGTTGGTCAGATCATCACGATCCTCGTTACCCCCTAAGTTAGACCCGTTGGTAAAACCACTATACTGCAGCCGGTAGGAAATCTGACCAATCAGCCTCGGTGTCAAAAGGTAACCGTAAACGAGGTTCAAAGCGTGCTCATGGCGGTCGTTGATGCCCTCATCGAAACCGTTGACCGACTGCGTCAGCCGATAGCGACCGTCATACTCACCATAGATCTCACTCCTCTCGTTGATGCTGTAACGGTATCCTAACCGCCCGTAGGGAACGGCCTCCGCATATATTTTGTCACCAAAGCCCGGTGCCATGACTCGGCTCAAATCGAGCCCCGTTGCCACAAACCAGGGCCCGCTCTGCCAGCGCAACTCTCCGAAGCCCGTCAAACTATCAAAGTCGAGATCCTCGAGCCGCAGCCCGCTGGCCAAGAGGTCGTTAGACCCACCCAGAAGCCCGTAACGATACCACTGATAACGCACCCCGAGGCGCACATTGGCAGTTCCGCCAAAAATTGCGGTTTCCAGCGGCCAAAGCTCAACCTGGGTCGTCGCCACGCTGACATTGGCGGAGGTCTCGTTCTTCTCCGAAAGCCCGGCGTTGGTCGTGTAGTAAACCTGCATATCGGCAAAGAATCGCACCAATTCCCGCATCTTCTGCTCGACCAAGAGGAAAAGCGGCCCGACATCATCTAGTTCATCCGGATAGAGAGCGGGGATCGTGGAACCTTGCCTGGCCGACTCGTCCGAGTCAGACCCAGACCCAAGACGCGGACGATCCTGCTGGGTCGGATCCGTCGCCAAGTTACCGCCCACCGGCGGAGCAACCTGACCAAACAGCGACGGCACCGAGACCATCAAAAGAAGAGCGGACAAAAAGGTGGAGCGCATGGGCAAGAAAGGTGAAAGAGTTGAAAGTGTGACAGTCATGCTATTCACCAGAACCACTCAGTGAATTGACGAAGATCGTTTCCGTCCCCGGCAGAGCACTGCCACCGACCGACGGTGAAACCCAAAATTCCGCCGGTATCCGCGTGCCCTCGTTCTCGCCCTTAGTCACGTTATTAATAAAGTTCAACTTGCCCAAACTTACTGCGGCACCCGTGTTGGGGTTAGCAGCGAGCAAACCGGTCTGAACGGAAAAGGTCTGTATCCCGCCGTCGAAATGCACGTGCGATAAAACCACCGTCCGGGCACTGATATTGACACTTTCCAGGCCAATGGCCTGGGCCACGTTATCCAGGGCGATGTAGTCCGTTGCGTTTAGATCGATGTAGGTCGAATCGTTCGGAGTCAGACGCCCCAGCAGGGAGCTGGTCAAAGTAACGTTCTTTAGCTCAATCTCCCGACCCTTCATGAAAACGGAGTTAGGCAACTCATCCAGCACGACATCCTCAAGCAGCACTACACCCGTGGTGCTCAGTTCCAGGTAGTCCCTGATGCCTAAAGTCGACCCCCTGATTTCGATGGAATCATTGCCCTCACTAACCGTCACAAAGTTCCCTGGAACGGAAAACCGCTGGCCAGCGTAAACTTCGAGGCTCTCACCCTCGATGATTGACGAATCGGCAATAAACGAACCAACCGCCTCAAACACCGTCCCACCAAAGTCATTCTCAAAATTAACCTCGTCGAGAAAGAACGAAGTGGCATCAAAGATGACGTTCCGAACCTCGTTGGAGGCCGGCAAAAACTCATCGCTGTCGCCATAGCCGTTGTAGTCCTCGCCAAAATAGTCGTAGTCGAAATACAGTTCGACGCCCTGGTTGAAAACGATCTCCGGTGCGGTGAAGAACAGGTTGCCCGAAGGCCCAAAGGAGCCCACGGAATAAAACTCCGTATCACCCGCGAAGGTGATCTTCTGAACGGCGGCAAAGTCGAAGAATGGGGATCCGCCCAACTCCGACCCGCTCGCGAGATCAGCGATGAAAACCTCACCCCCGGTAAAAATGATGTTGCGGGCCAAGATGCCCCGATAGAGGCCCCCAAAACGCTCCCCAAGAAACTCGTTGTCTGACGGCAGCAGCAGGAACGGTTCCGCGAAGTAGTTTGGCCCGGAAAAACCCTCTTCTCCAATGTCAGAGATGACCACATCCCGACGCAGGGCTTGCGCCAGCGAAGAATGGTCCCCGATTTCACGTTCTCGGATCACATCCCGCAAGATTGAGAGGTTGGTGGCATCGATCAGCGTCAGGTTGTCGCCGTCCGCATCGACGATGGCCACCCCGGTTTCCCCAAGTCGCCCGCGTTCAATGTCGCGCTTCTGCCGAGCGTTGGCTTCCTCAATCTTCGCTCCGGAGGGCAGCTCACCCTCCAACCCGTTAAGCAGGGCCGAGTTTTCGAGCACGGACTCCAGGTCAAAGTTCAGAGTCGGCCCTGGACGGCCCGCCGGCACCTCGCGCATCCGTCCCCCTTGCATAATTTCGACTGGCGAGCCCGGAAACACGAAAGTCATCTGGCCCGCACTGAGACGTTGGCGAGTGCCATCCGGAAAGGTCACTTCGCCGACCCCTTCCAGGCAGATCAGCTTGAAGCCGCCATCTGGCGTGGCGACAACAATGATCGTGGTGCCCAGAACTGAGGCCGAAGCCGAGGCCGTCACGATCCGCCCGCCGCCATTACCCGTCGGTGAGTTAAAGAGAATGCTGCCTTGCTGGAGGTTGACCTCCCGTTGAGCCGCTTCGAAGGAAAATATCGTGTTAGAGCCAATGCGGAAGATCGTCCCATCGGCTGCGGTTAACTGCGCCCGCGAGCGGCGACCGGTCTGCATCAAATCCGGGGCCAAAAACGCCGCATTAAGCTCCGCCGGACGGTCGGCAAGCGTCTGGCGATCAACGACCCGCACGTCGTTCACCAGTTGCGAAACGAGCGCCTCCCGAAACGGAAGCGGCTGCGCAACGACACCGGCCCAAGTCAAGGCGAGGCCAGCAACCGAAAAACTAAAAAGGGGTCGTTTCATAACAGTGATCAGGTTATTACCAAAAGTTCCCGCCGTGCCAAGCCTTTTTTTGGGAAATCTCCGTAGTACCCCTGGAAACGTCAGCACGGCGGACGCCGCAGCTTCGCCCGTCCTTCATCCGAGGGCACCGCCTGGCTTTTGCGAAAAAATCTCAATAAAAGTCTTGCCAAGCTACTTTTTGCGGATGAGAACCAGTCGCTTTAAGTTTCATGCGTATGAATCTCAGTAACAAAAAAGTTGTTTTTCGCTCGGTCGCAGCCTGGTTGCTAGCGACACCTGCCGCCTGGGTCTCCTGCCAAGCCCTCCCAGGAAGCACGACCGTGTCTGACGGGACACCCGAGGTGACCCTGAGCCCATTTACGGTCATCGGCTCGGAGGCCGCCGCTTTCGAACTCGGGGCCGCGGGCACCTACCTAAGTCCAGAACTGCTACAGCGTTTCGACTTCGGAAATATCAACTCAGTGCTGCAACAGGCCCCCGGCGTTTACGTGCGCGACGAAGACGGCTACGGGCTGTTTCCGAACATCAGCGTCCGCGGCACCAACACCAACCGCAGTGCCAAAGTGACCCTGCTGGAGGACGGTATCTTGACCGCTCCGGCTCCCTACTCCGATCCAGCCGCCTACTACTCCCCCACGGCGGGGCGGATGCACGCCTTTGAGGTGCTGAAAGGCTCCAGCCAGATCCTCTACGGTCCATTGACCACCGGTGGCGTCGTCAACTACGTCTCGACGCCCATCCCGAGCACCACCTCCGGGCAACTCAAGGCCAGCTATGGCAGCCACGACCACGTGACGGTTCACGCTTGGGCCGGCGGAGAGTGGGCAACTTCGGTCGGGCGCGTTGCCGCGCTGGCCGAGCTTTACCATGAACAGACCGACGGCTTTCGCACCATCCAGCCCTCCACCGGCGGCTCTTTCGCGGGCTCGGGAGACACCGGCTTTGACCGCACCGACCTGATGGCCAAGGTCCGCCTGACCCCGGACTGGCTTGCGGCCAACAGCTTCGAGGTCAAGGTCGGCTACACCAGCCTCAATGCCAACGAAACCTACCTCGGCCTCACCGAGGCCGACCTCGCCGCGGACCCCAACCAGCGCTACGCCGCCACGGCAATCGACGTGATCCCCACCGAGCAGTTTCGCACCAGCCTGACCCACCGAGCCGAGGAGCTGATCGACGGCCTGACGCTGACCACCTCCGCCTACTACAGCTACTTCACCCGCGACTGGTTCAAGCTCGACCAGGTCAACGGTACCACCCCGGCCCGCACGCTGCTGACCGCCCCAGGGCTGCTCCGCGGGGACGCCCCGGCGAACTTCCGCTTCACCTCCAACGACCGCCAATACGAGATGCTGGGCCTCCAGACCAAGGCCGACTACCAGTTCACCACGGGCGAACTCCAGCACGCCTTGGAGGCCGGGGCGCGGCTGCACTGGGACGAAGCCTCCCGCGACCACGACCGCTCGACCTACAACGGCGTCTTCGCGGGCGACTTCCTCAACCCCGTCATTACCAAGGCCGATAACCGCACCTCCCAGACCACCGCGCTGGCCCTTTACGCCCGCGACTCCGCCACCTGGGGCAGGCTGACCGTCAGCCCTGGTCTCCGCTTTGAGCAGATTTGGTGGGACTACGTCCGGCGCGACGGCACCGCTGTCGATGCCAGCGGCGACTACAGCGTCTGGGCACCCGGCCTCGGCCTGAATTACCGCCTCTCCGACCAAGCATTCCTCTTCGGCGGCTACCATCGCGGCTTTGCCATCCCCAGCCCCAGCGGTCGCAATAACGGCTTCACCGAAGAAATCTCCGACAGCTTTGAACTCGGCCTGCGCTACCAGGCGAAAAACAGCTTCTACGGCGAGGTCGTCGGCTTCTACACCCACTTCAGCGACCTGCTCGTCGAGGACTCGATTGCCGGCGGCCCCGGCAACGGCAACTTTGGCGCCGTCAACAGCCTCGGCGTCGAAATCCTCGCCGGCGCAGACCTCGGCCAGCTCTTCGGCCTCAACTTCGGACTGCCCGTCCGCGCCGCCTTCACCTACACCAGCGCCACCCTCGACGGCGATTCCGCCAGCAACAACGCCGAGAGTATCTTCGCGGGCGGGCGCGACGGTAACCAGATCCCCTACGTCCCCGTTTACCAACTCAACCTCTCCGCCGGGGTCGAGATCCAGCAGTTCCGGGCCTACGCCAACCTCACCTGGGTCGATGAACGCTACGCCGACGCCTCCAACAGCGGCCTGCAGGTCAACGGCTCCGGCGCCCCCGACGCCCGCTTCGGACGCCTCGACGCCTACACCACGGTGGACCTCTCGGCCTTCTACCAGGTCACCAGCCAAGTCGAAGTCTTCGCCAAGGCCAGCAACGTCTTCGACGAGACCTACATCGCCAGCCGCATCCCCCTCGGCCCCCGCGCTGGCCCACCCCGCCTCCTCACCGGCGGCGTGACCATCCGCTTCTAGCGAAAAATGACGGGGCCGGGCCCGGTGCCCCCAACATCCCGGCCCCGGGCTCCACCCGGCACGGCACCCTGTCA
>DAIQNO010000153.1:0-5426 GCA_036788355.1 Opitutales bacterium
ATACCCGTGGGAGGGCACCGTTGGCACCAAAATCTCGCGTGAACCTCGACAAAATCGAGACAGATTGGCGCGACAAGGTGGCACAGTGCGCCAGGAGCTTGGTGACACTACCAGAAATGGCGCAGTTCGGGCGGCACCGGGTGCCCGCCCCCAGAGGCCGCAGGGTGACCGCCGCCAGTGGCGGCAGTGTGCCCGCCGCCTCGTGGCCCGAGGAAATTGCCGAGCGGATGCCACGGGGGATCCGCCGTTAAAGACGGCTCCTATGGGGCAGGCTAGGTGCAACCTCAGCGACTGGTGGGCTCGGAGGGGCGCCAGTGGAGGAGTTCGAGCTGCGGGTAGCTCTGGCCGTTATAGGTGTAGCGGTTGAACTTGGCCGCAAAGTCGAGGGGTTGCCCAGCGGGCGGTGGATTTTCGCCCAAGCGCCAGCCGACGACGGAGAGCAGGCGGCCATCGGCCAGAGGCAGGCGGAAGCGGACGTTGCCGTTGCCGAAAGGGGAGGCGGGGTAGCGTAGGACGGCGCGGCGCACCCCGAGGATCGGCTCCGGGTTGCCCTCGCCGAAGGGCCGGAGACCGTCGATTTCGAGCAGTAACTCCGGGGAAAGCTCGTCGATGTCGATCCAGGCGTCGATGGTCACGGAGCCCTCGGGGATCGACGGAGAGTGGGCGCGAAAGGCCCGCACGGCAGCCTCAAAGGCCGCGCGAAACGGCTCCAGTTGGTCGATCGCGATGGTGACACCGACGGCCATCGGGTGCCCGCCCCACTCCAGAAGATACTGATCGCAGGTGGTCAGAACGGCTTGCAGGTCGATGCCGCGGCAGCTTCGGCCCGAGCCGACGTAGTTGGGGCCGTCTCGCCCGAGGGCGATGCTGGGGCGCTGAAAGTCGCGGGCGAGTTTACCGGCGACGATGCCAACCACGCCGGGGTGCCAATCTGCGCCCGCCACGACGATGGACTCCTGTTCCGGGGCGACATCGCCGACCCAGGCGGTCGCCTCTTGCACCATTTCGCGCTCGATGGCCTGGCGCTCCCGATTGAAGGCGTCGAGCCGCTGAGCGGCCTCCAGGCAGTCGGCAGTGTCGTCGCTAAGGAACAGCTTTACCGGCTCCACGGCGTCATTGAGGCGTCCGCAGGCGTTGATGCGCGGCCCCAGGCGGAAGGAAATGTCCGGTGGCTGCACGTCTTGGCCGAGTTGCAGGCCGGAAACCTCAAAGAGGGCCTGCAGGCCGCGGCGGGTGGTGTTGGCGAGGCGCCGCAACCCGTGGCGGCACAGAATCCGGTTCTCCGCTCTTAGCGGGACGAGGTCGGCCACCGTGCCAAGAGCCACGAAGTCTAGGCACTCCTTTAAGCTGAAAGCCTCGGCAGTGGCATCCCCGAGCTGCCGCAGGCGCTTAACCAGGCCGTGGACGAGCTTGAAAACCAGCCCGACCGTGCAGAGGTTGCGCCACGGCTGATCCGCGCCGGCTTCGAGGTGCGGGTTGACGACAAGGCAGTCCGTCGGCACGGCGTGGCGGGACTGGTGATGATCCACCACGATCACGTCGATGCCTCGTGCCCGCAGGTAGGCGACTTCCGCCACGGAATTGGTGCCGCAATCCAGCGCGATAAAGAGGGAAGGCTGGCCGATGGAAAGCACGCGCTCAACCGCCGCCATGGTCAGCCCATAGCCCTCCACCAGGCGACGGGGCACAAAAAACTGCGGATCCAGCCCGAAAGTGCGCAGAGCCTGCACCAGCAGCGAGGTGCTGGTGACCCCATCGACATCATAGTCTCCCAGCACCGCCACTGACTCGCGCCCTCGGATCGCCGTAATGAGCCGCTCCGCCGCCGCCAGGAGGTTGGCAATCGCGAACGGGTCGTCGAGGTCGGCCAAGCGAGGTCGCAGAAAAGCTTCAGCAGTAGCACTATCGGTAAAGCCACGCTGGGTAAGCAGCTCCGCCGTGACCCGCCCCACCTGTAAGCCTCGGCTGAGTGCCTCGGCGGTCGTCGGTGAGCAGGGGTTGGTGTTCCAAATCATTCTGTAATGCTGAGGCTATTTTCTGGGAGAATGCCCGGACGGGCCGTCAAGCGGGTTGAAGTCGGTGGTTAGAGCAGGGGGGATTCAGGAAAGTTGGCTGGGGCTGAGGAGACCGGCCAACTTTAACCGCAGAAAGCCTGAAGTGCTGCAGGGCCCAAGCGAGGCGCTCCGATCAGGCATCTTTCGGTCGGTTGCCGCCGACTTCCCACTCGTAAACCGGACGGGCCATCTCCCGCTCCTCAACGTGCTGCCGGCTGCCCTTGTGCCAGGCGAAGAAGATCGGGGTGGCGATGAAGATGGAGGAGAACGTCCCGGTCACAATGCCGATGATAAAGACCAGGGCGTAGTCCTGGATCACTCCGGTGCTGAAAATAAAGAGCGCGACTGCCGCCAGCAGCGTCGTCGCCGAAGTCAGGATGGTGCGCGACAGCGTCCGACTAATCGCGAAGTTGACGATCTGCAGCAGATCCATGTCGGGGCGCAGTTCGAGTTCCTCGCGGATGCGGTCGAAGACCACGATGGTGTCGTTGATGGAGTAGCCCACGATCATCAGAATAGCCGCGATCATCGGGGCCGTAAACTGCCCGCCCAGCAACACGAAGATGCCGATGGTCATCAGCACGTCGTGAATGGTCGCTACCAGGGCACCCGCGCCGAAGCCGATCTCAAAGCGGAAAGCGACATAAAGCAGAATCCCGACGAGCGCCAGCAACACCGAGAAAAGGGCGTTCCAGCGGATCCCCTCACTGACGGAGGCTCCGATCACGTTTTCACCGACCACGGTTAGCTGCGCCTCCGGAAAGGCAGCTTGCAAGGCTTCGATGACCGCCGTGTCACGGCCCTCAGCGGCGTCGATCTGCACCACGAGGCGCTCCGCCCCGCCCCCAATGGAACCCCTACGGTAAGCCTGCACCTCACCCAGACCTTCTCGCTCGGCCAGGGCCTCGATGGCGGAGGGCGTAAGGGCCGCAGAGTGGCTTTCATCGAAGGAGAACATCACCTCGGCCCCACCGGTGAAGTCGATGCCCAGGACATCAGAACCCCGCACCAACAGGGTGCCGATACCCAACAGGACGATCAACCAAGACACCGCGAAGGCGGGCCAACGGAACTTCATTGCGGTAAAGGCCAAGGGCTTCTCAAACCGCTTCGGGATCAAGGTCTGAACCCAGCCTCGCGAAACCAGCAACTCCAGAAAGGCCCGCGTGATGACCAAGGCGCCGAAAACAGACGCCCCGATACCGATCGCCAGCGTCACCCCGAAACCCTTCACCGGGCCAGAGCCCATCAAAATCAGAATCAACGCCGTGATAAAGGTGGTCACGTTGGCGTCCACGATCGTCGAAAACGCCTTATCGTAGCCCATCTGTAAGGCACTGGCCAGGCTCTTTCCGGCCCGCAGTTCCTCGCGAATCCGCTCGAAGATCAAGATGTTGGCGTCAACCGCCATCCCGATGGTCAGGACGATCGCCGCAACCCCCGGCAGGGTCATCGTTGCACCCAGCGCCGCCAACATCCCCAGGATGATCACCACATTCAGCAGGACAGAAACTACCGCCACGACGCCCGCCGACAGATAAAACGCGATCATGAAGGCGATGACCAGTGCCGCCCCGAGGAGACCGGCCTGGATAGACGCTTTTTGGGCGTCAGCCGCCAACGTCGGGCTGACGGTGGACAGGTCGGCCACCTCCAGCTCGAACTCCAACGGGTTGTTCAGCACGTTGGCCAGTTGCATGGCCTCGATCTGGGTAAAGTTCCCGCTGATGGAGGCACGCCCGCCGGTGATCGGCCCGCTGGACTCGTTCAGGCCCAGGACGCTGGCGAGTTTTCCATCCAACACGATGGCTGTCTGGGTGCTGCCGGGCTGATTAAACCGCTGATCGGTCTCGTGCATCTCGGTGGTCAAATCCGCGAAAGCCTTCCGGCCCTTCTCGTTGAACTCCACCGCGATCGACCAGCGTCCATTCTCTAAGGTCACGCCGGCGTTGGCGACCTGCCCCCTAAACTCCGGCTCCTTTTTGATGTAGTGCAGTTCCTGGCTGATGCTGCCGTCCCTTTCCTCGCGCTCCAGCACCATCACTTCATAGGCGGCCTGGGGGCTGTTGGGGTCCCACGGCTGCGTGGGCAAGATTTCCAAGGTGCCCGGTCGCGATCCGGGCGGCGGGCGGTTCCCCCGCCAAGCTTTCCGGAAGTCCAACCGTGCGGCCTTCTGGAGTTCGCTGGCCTGCTCCGGATTGATGCCCGGAAGCTGCACTTCTAGCCGATTCGGCGGCACCGGGCGGATCACCGGCTCCGAAACGCCGAGGCCGTCCACCCGTTCCCGCATGATCTTGACAGCGTCGCGCAGTTGCAGCTCGACATCGCCGGTTTCCGTTAGGTCCTTGCCGATGCTGTAGGTCACCGAAGTGCCTCCGACCAAATCCAGGCCCCGACGCAAGGAGGCCCGCGATCGGCTAAACAGCACCCGCACCAGTGCCTCGTTGCGCCGCTCCAAGTTCCGAGAGGAAAGGCGGATGGACGGAAAAAACGTCTCTTGCAGGTCGATGGTGCGCTCCGTAGCCAGCTCTCGTAGCGCCCGCGTCTCGGTGATGTTCCGCGCGACGGCGAGTTGCTCGGCCTCCTGAACCAGCGCAGCAAAGCCGTCTGCATCGACCTCGACTGACTTCAGCGCATACTCTGTAAACGGAGTGTCGGTCAGCGGAAAGAGGTAGGCCAGCGACCATCCCAATACCAGGAGCGTGGCGATAAACTTCCAGAGGATAGCAGGCTTCATAGTCAGAGGGCGGGTCAGTCGTCAGGGGGTCGGTTACGTTCAGTGGGGAGGTATTCAGTCGGCTGTTTTTAAGGGGCTACGGTGGAGCGCAGCGGGGACGCTACCTCGAGATCCAAAGCCCCATGGAGCCAGCTCAGCCCTCCGACTCCGAGCCGAGTTTTGTCGCAATAGACCCCTTGGAAAAGTCCATCACCACCTCCGGCGCCACCCGTACCGACACCTTGTCGTCGCGCACCTGGGTCACTTTACCGTGGATGCCCCCTGCCGTGATTACCCGGTCGCCGGGCTTGATCGCCGCAACCATCGCCGCGTGCTCCTTCTGCCGCTTCCGCTGAGGCGCAATGATCAGAAAATACATCCCCGCGAACATCAGAACGATGATAATAAGCTGCATTGAGCCGCCACCGGCTGGGGCCGCGCCGCCTTGGGCCAAGGCCAAAGGCGCGGTCAGGATCGAGCAAAGCAAGATAAAAAATGAGATTTGGATCATGGGAAACCGGTAGGCAACGCCCGTCCGATCGACCTGGCAAGCCCAAAATGATGGGCTTCGCTCAGGACTTGCGGTCGGCGCGAAAGCTCGCCGCCACCGCGCCCCAAGACTGCCGCGACCCCGCCCGAGAGCGGCCGCCAGGCTC
>DAIQNO010000153.1:5436-6216 GCA_036788355.1 Opitutales bacterium
GCTCGCCGCCACCGCGCCCGTAAACGCCGCCATCAGGCCCCTGCGCCACCATCAGGCTCAGGACTTCTTGGGCGGCTCGTGGGCGAGTTCCTCCAGAGAAAGGCCCGTCAGGGCTTTGAGCCCGCGAAAAAGGTGAAAAAGCGCCCAGATTGAGAGGGGCAGTGTGGCCAGCGTAATGACGATCCACGAGAGGCCGGTCATCTTCCCGATTTCCTCGTTGAAGGCGATTTCCGCAGCCGGGCCGCCGCGGGGGTCCGTCGTGACGATGCTGGTAGCGAAAATGAAGTTCAGGGCGGCGCTGACGATGAACGAGGCTGCAAAAATCCACGTCGATTGCACCATCAGCCGCTGAAAGCCCTCGCGCCGGCTGGGGGTGTCGATAGCCGCGTCGAGCTTGGCGACGTTGATGAGTTCGGGGTTGAGCAGAAACATCGCCACCAGAGGGCGCTTGAAGCGCAGTGAGAGCACCGTGAAGGCTCCGAGAATCAGCGGGATGGCGGTTTCCTTCCACGCGAAGACAGCCGGGCTGAGCTTCAACAGGCCGATGCCACCCGTCAGCACCACGCTGACCATCCCCAGGATGCTGAAGAAATTGGCTTTTCCCCGCTTTTTGAAGTCGTAAAGAAAATAGCCGACCGGAAACGCCAAAGCGACCACCAGCACCGCCCAGGGCGGCAGAAAGCTAAACCAGCGGCCCCCCTTGGTCAGCAGCAGCATCGGCAGGGCAATGTTGCAGCCCAGGCTCAGCAAAAGCGGCTCACGGGCGCGAGGTAGCGGTTC
>DAIQNO010000154.1:0-6143 GCA_036788355.1 Opitutales bacterium
TGCCGACTCTGCTCCAATCGCTGGGCCAGTTCCTCCCGCTCGCGATCCAGGAGGGCGGTGATCTGCTCAACCAACTCGGATTGCGCCTCGGCGAGCTGCCGCGAGGCTACCTCCTGGGCCGTCAGGTTAGCCTCAACCCGCTGGCTGAGCTGCTGAAGGGCCTTGGCGTTGAAATCCGCCTTCTTCGTCTGTTGCCCAAGGTCTTCCACCGCTCGATCCAGAGTGACCCGCAACCCCTGCAACACTTCGGCATCCGCACCGCTAAGGCCGCCGCCTCCTTGGGCAAGTTCGAATTGGCGGAGCCGCACCGAGGCGCGAAACTCCAGGAAAAACGGCAGACAGCCTAACGCCGCTGCCGCCGCCATGAAAAAACCGAAAAACAACCAGTGCAGCACCGTCGGGGCACCCTCAGCCGTCGCGGCGACCCAGATCGCCGAACCGATCAATCCGGCGTCGCCAACGAAAAACATCACCTTGGGCAGGCGGATCGGAGTTACCTCATTCATCGGTGTTTAGCGGCGGAAATGACCCGACTTTTTGAAAAAAAAACGGAAAAAAAATTAAAGTTCCCCCAGAACACCCACCAGAATCGCCATTACACCAGAATCGCCATTTTACCCAATTTTGCCGGTCCCAGGGTTCTTGAAAGGGTCAATTTTGGTGAAAAGGGTAACGACTTCGGCTCCTTCTGTAACTAGCGTCCTGAAGGCACCTTTGGGGCTACGAGCGCAGACTGAAAACCCGATGCAGGCGCAACAGCTCAATCACGCTGACGACGTTGGGTCGGGCCCCGGCGATGACCACCGGCTCACTGCCCGCTGGCATCCGCTTCTGCACACTCAGCAATGCCCCGACGCCGGAGGAGTCGATAAACTGCACCGCGGCAAAGTCGATCGTTACCTGCCGGACGGTTGGCCGCCAGTGCCCGTCCAGCTCCTCCTTAAAAGCGGCAGCACTGGCCGCATCGAACTTAGGCTCACCAAACTTGATCGCCAGGTGCTGATCGTCGGGATAGGAAAAATGGAATCGGCTCATCGGGCAGGTGGGGCGCTGGGTGGGAAGCTACAGGAGGCGATCCAGTCTTATGGGCAGACCGAACAACTAACGTGGAACGGGTTTCGACGGTCGGTCAATCGGAAAAGTGCCCGCCGAGGGGGGCGTTGGGCGCATCGCGGTTTACCGCAGAAAGTCGTCGCGGGTCGCGAAGACTTCCTTCTCGAGCGTCCAGCGGCGGGCAAAAGTGGCCAGATCGAGTGCCGTTTCGAGCTTCCACTGGCGGAAAATGCCCCAACCGAGGGCCACATTGAAGGCCGCATCGCGGGCCGCCTCCGCCGCCTCTAGCGGGGTCTCGTGCCCCGACGCAGCCGCCGGGTTTCCGTCCGTCGGGTCGGTCTCGGCCCGGCTGGCTGGAGGCACCGCCGCCACCGGGCTGAGGCGATGGGCCGTCCCCTCTCGGGTGGCCAGGGCCACGCCAGAGAGCCCCTCGATGGCCACCGCCGTCAATCGAAGGTGCTGGCGGAGCTGCTGGGCTCCACTGGCTGCCGCTCCCGGTTCTGCGCTCCTCCAACTTGTCAACTTCAATGCCTGCGCCGCACGGATGGCCTCGGCTGCCCCCAGGCACAGCACCACATCGCCGCGCTCCTGGTAGCGGCTGATCAGCCGCAAGGCGGTGAACAGCTCGTGGGCGGGCCGCTGCCGGTTGTCATTGAGGTCAAAGACGAAAGTGCGGGCCTGCTGGTCTCCAAAGTTCTCAAAGGCTTTCTCCAACAGCGACTCCAGCCAGTCCGTCAAGGTGGCCATCCGGCCCCAACCCGCCAGAAAAAACAACTCGGCCCGCGACAGAGCGTCCAGCACCGCCCCTTCTCCTGCGCCGCGCAAAACCGCTTCGTAGGTCACCGAGCCGCCGCCCGCCCGGCTGCCCTCACCCGCTTTAGGCACCAGTGCCTGCCAGTTTTTCTGAAACTGCGACCACCCGTCGCTCGGCTCGGCAGGAGGTTCACCCCCAATAAACCGGCATCGCAGCCCCAGGGCCGTGGCGGCCTCCGCATGGGCCGCCCCCCGTCCCTGAAGCGCTCGCCCATCCCCCGAGGCGCCCAGCTCGGCGTCGAAACCAGCCAAGGCAAGGTGGCGCGACAAGCGATGGGAGGTCTCAGCAAAAGCACGTTGGGAAGCTGGGGGCAGGGCGATCACCTTGAGAGTTATCCCCTGCCTGCCGCCCTGCCGCAAGCGCGGTCTCGCGGCCTGACCCAATTTTGCGAGATGTTCCCGTTGTCTTCGGTCGTTGCTAACCCGCGCCAAAAAGCGCCGCGTGGGGTTGTCGGGGTGGCAAGATGGGGTAACTTGCTGCATGGAAAATCAAGGAAAAGGACGGGTGGCGCTGATTGGCGGGGTAACGGGTGGCCTGGGCAGTGCCCTCGCCGAGCGGCTCCTGGCCACCGGCTGGAAGGTGGCGGGCTTCTCACGTGATTCGGCCAAGGGCCAAGCCTGGCAATCCGCCCACCCAGAAGCCAGCTGGTATCCAGCCGATGCGGAAGATTCTGCGGCCCTCGAAGCCACCTTTGAGCGCGTCGAGTCCGAACTCGGCCCGATCGTCGGCTACGCCCACTCCATCGGCTCCATCATTGTCAAAAGTGCCCACCAAGTCAGCGATGAGGAGTGGCACGCCACCATCCGCCGCAACCTCGACAGCGCCTTCTACGCGCTCCGCAGTGCCGTCAAGCGGATGCAGAAACGCAAGGAAGGCTCCGTGGTTTTCGTCAGCACGGGCGCCGCTTTTGGCGGTATCCCCGCCCATGAACCGATCGCGGCGGCCAAGGCCGGCGTGCAGGGCCTTGTGCGCTCGGCTGCCGCCAGTTACGCCTCCCGTGGCCTCCGCATCAACGCCGTGGCCCCCGGCATGATGGACACCCCGATGGCTCAACCGCTCCTCGGCAGCGATGCGGCCCGCGCCATCTCCCAGGCTATGCACCCGCTCGGCAAAATCGGTGAAGCCTCCCAGGTCGCCTCGCTGATGGCCTGGTTGCTCTCCGACGACTCCTCGTGGGTCTCCGGTGAAACCTACAGCATCGACGGCGGCCTCGCCCACCTCAAGCAACGCCCCAAAGTCTAGCGGGCAACCTCTCCAGTGCTTTCACCGCCCTCAGAGGGAGAAACTTGCGGATGGGTTCGGGAACGTTGAGCGCCTGGTCGGGAGTGCTTAAAAGGGCACTCCTCAATCGCCCGAGGTAGGCACCGGTTGACTACTGCTCTCGCCTCGGATTTCCGGAAATGCGGGCGGCACCGACAACATGGTGCGGTGCCGATAATCTGCCTCCTGCTCGCCTTCACCGATCAGCCTGAGGGAATCTTGATACATCACGTAGCCCATGAATCCGAGCAGCAACAGCGCAAAGCCCTGCTGAATGGAGCTGATCAGTCGCGCCGGAAGCGGCTTTCCGCGTATTTTCTGGGCGATGGCCAAGGAAATATGTCCGCCGTCCAGCACCGGAATGGGCAACAGGTTCATGATTGCCAGGTTGAGATTCAGCAAAATGCCGAACCAGATTACCAACCGGAGGTCGAAAGTGGCTAGGCGGTAGATCGTAGGCGCGATATAGACTGCACCGGTAAGGTGCTGCGGCCCCACGTCGCTGCCAGGATGGAAAAGACTTTTCACCGTCAGGCCGGTCAAGCTGAGGTGACTCCAGAGCACCTCCAGTGGCCCAGGTCGGTAAATCTCCAGCGGTCGCAAAAAATAGGCCCCCAGGGAAACCCGAGTCACCGACGGAATAAAACGCGCCTCGAGGTCTGCGGAGACGTTGACCGTCACTTCGGCCCCATCCCGCTCGACCACCGCATCCACGGGAGACAACCCCCGGGCCGCCAGCAGCTTCTCCGCCACCGCCAACGTCGTCACCGGAACACCACCGAGAGACTTGAGCGTGTCCCCGCGCCGAAAATCGCGGACTTGACCGCCTCCTTGTTCCGTGGGGAACACCCGGAGCGTGGCGGGTAGGGTAGGCTCGTTGAACGGCCCCGAAACATCGCCACCGTAATTGGGAATGAGGTCGAGCGAAGCCCCACCGGGCGCCCGCAGTTGAAGGTAGGGCACCGATAAAACCAGCGATCGCGGCTCCATCGTGACCTGAAGGATCTCAGTGTCGCGCTCAACGCCGAAAATGACCGGTTGCCCGTCGAGCACCGCGATCTTTTCCTCTAGCTGAGACTGGGAAAACACTGGCTCGCCGTTCAGCGTCACCAACCGGTCACCCTTGCGCAGTCCCGCCACCTCCACTGGTGAGTTGGGCAGATAATCTTCGACGACCAAGTCCATCGCCGGGGAAATCCCTACCCGCCGCATCTTTTCCCCACTGCGCTTGTTATCGGCCACCAGCAGCGGCTCCAGCACAAAATCCAGCACTGTTCCCTCCCGTTCGACGGAGAATCGCGTCTGGGGGTCTTTATCCGAAGTCCGCTCCGTTCCCGTGACGATGGCCGCCGTGATGTCCCCGAAAGTCTTCACCCGATTGCCATCGACGGCCAGGATCACATCTCCTGGCTTCAAGCCGGCCTTGGCCGCCGGGCTAGGGACTTTTTGGCCATCGTCCAGGGTGATCGTGTCCGCCACATAGCCGATGCGCGTGCCGTCATCGCCGCCCGAGCGCGGGTAGCCGGTGATCGAAATCAGCACCGCCAGAACCACCGCCAGAATCAGGTTGCACACCGGCCCAGCCACCGCGACCACCACCTTGTCCGTAAAGGTCAGCGGCGGCAGCTTTTTCGGCACAACCGCTCCGTCGGTATTCCCGCCAGCGGCATTCTCGATCGCCGCAGCCTCTGCCTTGCCCTCCAGGGCACCCATTTCGTCCATCTGCGGCAGCCGCACGTAAGCCCCGATCGGCAACCAGCAAAAACAATACTCCACGCCGTCCTTGCCCCGCCAGCCCCAGATCTTGGGGCCGATCCCAAAAAGCGAAAACCGATCCACCTTCAGACCTCGCCACCGGGCCGCCAGAAAGTGCCCGAGCTCGTGAAAATAAATCGCCCCGTTAAAAAAAATGACCACCGCCAGAATCCCGACGGCGGGGTTGCTCAGCAGAGAGGAAAAAATTGAAGTCGCTTCGCCCATGAGTCTTGTATTGACGGAAAACTGCCCCCGGAATCGCCCAAACGCAAGCCGCCAAAGTCAAGGGCTGCTTGAGGCGACTGGATAATCGGGAAACCTTGCAATAAAAAAGCCGTCGCAGAACTGTCCGCAACGGCTGGTCAGGAACTCAAGTCCCTTTCTGCCGAAATCTGGCAACGCCGGGCACCTACTCGACTGTGCGCCCAGCCATCACCACCCGCAGCTCAACCTCATCGGACACCTTCAGGCGGGCCACCGGGTTGATCGACAACCCGTAATCGCTCAACTTGATTTTGAAGTTGGAGCGCACCACGATCAGGTCGCCATCCCCGCGCTGACGCTGAGCCACCCCGTCCTTCACGTAGGTGATCGTGGCGGGCACTGCGATGGCGTTGGTCTTACCCATCAACGTGAGACTGCCATGGACGATCCCTGAAAATGAGTCTGCCTCGCGGGATTCAACCGAAAAACTTGCGACATTGAAAACGACGTTGGGATTGGCCTCCAGGTCCAGCCAATCACCGCCGTGCATGTGCTCCGTCATCGTCGGGTTCGGAACCGTCAAAGACGACCCCAAGAGGGTGATAGTCCCAGCAGTAGCCTCCGGGGCCTCCGGGTCAAAGGTCACGATGCCAGAAACGCCCCGCCCGGTGCCCGAAATGAACTCCAGCGGCGCGTCGAGCATGAAGACGACGTGGTTGACGCCCTTAGGATCCTCAAAAGAGAACTGCTGGGCAGCCCCGTGAACGGCAGCCATTGCGGCCAGACCGAAAGTCAGTGCGGTAAGTGTCGATTTCATAATGTTGAGAAAATGGAGTTGCGATCTCTGGCCTCCATGAGAGATCCGAAAACCGCCGATAAGCAACCGCCAAAACTCGTTTTTTGTCCCGCAACGATCCTAACCGACGCTAGGACTCTGTTCACCTAGCTGTCCCGACTCGTTATCTTGGATTGCCTGGCGGATTGGTATTGTTGGTGGAGTAAAAGCTGCTTAGGAAAAACTGCAAGGCCTCAAAAAACACGACCAATCTCCACGTTA
>DAIQNO010000155.1:0-6108 GCA_036788355.1 Opitutales bacterium
CTTTTCTGCGGGATGCCCCGATTTTGATTCTCGATGAGGCGACCAGCGCCCTCGACGCGACCAGCGAGGCCCTGATCCAGCGGGCCATAGAGGACCTGTGCCGGGGGCGCACGGTGCTGATCATCGCGCACCGTTTCAGCTCGATTCGGCACGCCGATCGGGTGCTGGTCTTTGACCAGGGTCGCATTGTCGAGGATGGAACGCCCGAACAGCTCCTCGCCCAGGGGGGGCTCTTTTCCCGCTTGCACCAGGCCCAGAGCCTGCCGACGGGCAGTTGATCCAGGAGCGGCCTCACGGCGGAGGCTTCCGGCTAGCGCTCAGGTTGCGGCGTCCGGCGTGGGCCCAAGTTGCAGCTTCCGGCTAGGGTCGAGGCGGACAGGGCAGGGGGGCTAGGCCAAAACCGACGTCGTCTGATGGAAAAATTGAGGCTCGTCGTTCGGGCGGAGGCTGTCTATCCTTCTCCGGCATGAAAGCACTCTGTTCACTTCGCGATTTCGCGGAAACCTGCGCTGGCCGCCTTACTCCGGGCGGCCTCGCTGGGCGCGACCGTCAACGACCATTCAAGGCCGCCGCGGGGGTCTGTCGGCAACGGCGTTTTTCCGGGTGGATTTTTCGAAAGGGAGTGGTCGGCCTTGGTTCTGTGGCGGCCTGGGTTCTTCTGGCCAACTCAGGTTTGGCGGTAGCAACCGAGCAGGCTGAAGCGGGCGCGACCGGCGAAGTGGTGACGATCCAAGCTTCAGCCGACGGGCTGGGGGTCGAGGCCGGTTTCGACGCTTTTCGCTTTCGCGAAGTGGGTTTTACCGACCTCGGTGAAGTGGCCCTCGGAACGGGGGCCTGGTTCGGGCCGCTGGACTTTCTGAATCCGTCCGAGACGGAAGTGATGATCGTGGCGGCTACCACCTCTAGCCCTTCGGCGGCGGTGGTGGGCTGGCCCGAAGTGATCGGCGGCCAGTCTGCGGCGATGGCGACGGTGCTTTTCGAGCCTCGTCGTCCTGGTTGGAACGTGGTCGAGGTGACGCTGCAGGGTGCCTCGGGGGAAGTTCTGGTTGGTCGTCTCCGGGCTTGGGTGGTGGCACAGAATGCTTGGCAACCCCTGGCCTTTCACTGGCCCGAGTTGCCAGAATTGACGCGCGACTTTCCGTGGATTGAAGCTGAAGAGCTGGCCGAGCGGCTGGCGGAGAAAGTGCCTCCGTTGCTGGTCGATGCGCGCCCGGCGGCCGCTTTTTCCGCCGCGCATCTCGCCGGTAGCCGCCAGCAGCCGCTCTTTGCGCTGCTGCGGGAGGTCGCATTGAAAGATCGTTCCTTGGTTATCGTGGATGAGGGTCTGGGGGCTTCTCAGACCTGGGCCGAGATCGAGCGCTTGCGCTCCAGCGGTTTTTCGGAGGTGCGTTGGCTGCGGGGCGGTGTTCCGGCGGCCCGAGCTGCCGGTCTGCCGATTGAGGGCTCTGAGTCGCCTACCCTCGGGCGGCGGAGCGTCCACCCCGCGCACCTCGGCACGGCGCTGATCCGGCGCGAGGCGGCCGTTCTGGATGCCACGGGCGGGGATCCGGCGCGTTTTCAGGCGGTGTTCCCGCAAAGACCGGTGTTTCGATGGGCCGACGTTTACTCCTGGTTAAATGCTGCGCCTGCCGCTGCACCCACCCCGGCAGAATCCGCCGCCACGACCGTTCTCGCTGCCGACGCAGTGAACGCTCCGGCAGCTCTTCGGACCGCATCGGTCGGTGAAACCTCAGATCCGGCCAAGATGGATGCCGTTGAGACAGCCGCCGAGGATGCCTTCTTGACGAGACTGCGGGCGCAGCCGCTGCTGGTTTTTGCGGCGGATGACGCCGGATGGCCTAACCTCCGTCAGTGGCTGCAAGATCAGGGTATCTGGGAAGCTTACCTGGTCGAGGGTGGCTGGGAAGCGTTGGAGTCCTATCTCGAAGTTCAATCGCGCAGTGCCGACAACCGCCAGCGGCAGGTTTTCGGCGGTGCGCGCAATAATCTCGGCAAAATCCCCCCTCGGGTGCGGCAACCCGGCGACTGCCCCAACTGCCCCTGAGACTCTCCAGAAATCGGTAACGCAACCGTCCGAAAAACCTCCAGAGCACCGGAAAAGCGGTCAGCCCCTCCACAGGGCCTCAAGAGAGTCCACCGAGAAGGGGGTCTCCCTTTCCTAGCCAAGCGGTTCCCTAGGTGGAACTTTTCTTGCGCACGCGCGGTTATCTGCTTGGCAACCCGTTGCGACCCGTCACCCTTGGCGGATTGTCTGAGACCTTTATCTATGTCCACCACTGCTGAACTGACCTTCGCGGAGAAAATCCGCAACATCGCCATCATTGCCCACGTTGACCACGGTAAAACGACCTTGGTGGATTGCTTGCTGCGGCAATCCGGCACCTTTCGCGACAACCAGGAGCTGGCCGAGCGGGCCATGGACTCCATGGATCTCGAAAAGGAAAAGGGTATCACCATTAAGGCGAAGAACACCGCCATCCGCTGGAAGGACTATACCATCAACATCGTCGATACCCCTGGCCACGCGGACTTTGGCGCGGAGGTGGAGCGGGTGATGAAGATGGTCGATGGGGTGCTGCTGCTGACCGATGCCGTCGGCGGCCCCCAGGCGCAGACCCGCTTTGTGCTCCGCAAGGCCCTGGCCCAGGGTCTGCGGACCATCTGCGTGATCAACAAGGTCGATCGAGAAACCGCCCGCCCACACTGGGTTCACGACAAGGTGCTGGAGTTGTTCCTCGACCTGGAAGCCGACGAAGACCAGTTCAACGCGCCGTTCCTTTACGCCAGCGCGAAAAACGGCTGGGCCGACCGTGAGCCCGAGGGGGCTCGCGCCAACATGGATGCCATTTTTGAGACCGTCATTGAGCGCGTGCCGCCGCCGGTCATCGAGCCAGGGCCGTTCCGGATGCTGGTCTCCAACATCGACTGGAACGACTTTGTCGGTCGTCTCGCGGTCGGGCGGATTTTGGCCGGCAAAATTGTTCCAGGGGACACCATTTTCGCCCTCCGCAAGGATGGCACCCGCGACCGGATCAAGGTGACCAAACTCCTCAGCTTTACGGGTCTGGCAGTCGTGCCGACGGATGAGGCTTTCGCCGGTGACATTGTCGGCATCGCGGGATTTGAGGAGATCGACATCGGCGACACGCTGGCGGCCGACCAAAACGCAGAGCGGCTGCCGTTCATGGACATCGACCCGGCGACGGTGCAGATGGAGTTTCACGTCAATGATGGCCCCCTGGCCGGCCAAGATGGCAAGAAAGTAACCTCGCGCCAGATCCGCGACCGCCTGATTCGCGAGACCAAGTCCAACATCAGCATCCAGCTCGAAGACGCCGGTGAAGGCACCCGCTTCCTCGTCAATGCGCGGGGTGCGATGCAGATTGCCGTGCTCGTCGAGCAGATGCGGCGGGAGGGCTACGAGCTCATGGTTTCCAGACCGACCGTGCTCTTCAAAGAAGAAGACGGCCAGAAATTGGAGCCTTTTGAGCAAGTCTGGGTGGAAGTTCCCGAAGATCTGCTCGGCTCGGTGATGGAAAACCTTTCCACGCGCCGGGCGCAAATCCGCAACATGGAGCACCACCACGGCGGCGTCACCGTCGAGGCCGAGCTTTCCACCCGCAACTTGATCGGCTTTGAAAGCGACCTGCAGACCTTGACCAGCGGCCACGGGGTTTACAGCCACATGTTCCTGGAATACCGACCGCTGGGGCCGAGCATTTCCACCCGGAAGACGGGCACCCTGACCTCCATGGAGACCGGCAAGAGCATGGGCTATGCCCTCGATATGATCCAGACCCGCGGAAAGCTCTTCGTCGGCCCCGGAGAGGACATCTATTGCGGCCAGATTGTTGGAGAATGCCCGCGCAAGGAGGACATGCCGGTTAACCCCTGCAAGGCCAAGCAGCTCGACAATATGCGGGCCTCGGGCTCCGATAAGAACATCCAACTGGCCCCGCCAGTGCGCTTTTCGCTGGAACGCGCCATTGAATACATAGAGGGCGACGAGCTGGTGGAGGCCACCCCGCACTTTCTGCGGATGCGCAAGCGCATCCTCGACCCTGAGGTGCGCCGCAAAGACGCCAAGCGCCTGAAGCAGATGGAAGGCTAGGGCCCGAAGGGCCTCAGCCGAGAACGACCCCAGCGACCCACCTGAACCGTGCGGGAAAAAGGTCACCGGGGGGCCGCAATTCTGATTGACCCCCCTTCGCCTAACGATCAGTATCTCAGGTTCCGACCGATGGAGAGGTGGCAGAGTGGTCGATTGTGCGTCACTGGAAATGACGTGTACCTAAACAGTACCGAGGGTTCGAATCCCTCCCTCTCCGCCAATTGACCAGGCGTAGGAACCTGGAAGGGCGACGGGTTCACCTGTCGGCGCTCGTAAGTCTCGGATGAGTTGCGGGGCCAGGTGCCCGGAGTGGCGAACGGCACACCACTTTACTAGCTTGCCCGCCACCTTTCTAGCGAGGTCTTGGCACGGAGCTGCGTTGGCGCTCCAGGAGCTGGGGATCACGTTTTAGGAGCTTCATGATCGTGGCCGGAGGTTGGCGCTGATGCAGCAAATCGGCCATGATCTGCATGGCGGGCGCGACATGGTTAAAAAATCGCTTATACGCCGGGCAAAGGTAGTTGAGGCCCCATTCTCCATCCGGGGTGTAGGTAAAGCGGTGTTTAGGGCACTCCCCATTGCAGGCAAAGCGCACCTCGCACTCGCGGCAGTATCGGGGGAGCGTATCGCGCTTATCATTACCGAACTTCCGGGCGGCCGGGCTATCGGCCAGTTCGCCTAAGCTCTGGTTCAAGAGGTTGCCGAGGCGATAACGCGGATACACGAAATGGTCGCAGGTAAAGACATCGCCATTGTGCTCCATGGCCAAGGCACGACCGCAGGTTTCGCTAAAGTAGCACAGCCCTCCCGGGGCGCCGACCCACTTACCGAGGGCGGTGTCGAACAGTTGCACGAAAACGCTGCCGACGTCGGAGCGCACCCAGCGGTCGAAAATCTTGACCAAAAACTCTCCGTAGGCCTCGGCTGGCACGGCCCATTCAGCCATTTCCGGGGGCTCGCGGCGGGCCGGGGGTATTTCGAGGTCGGGCGGTGCCGCCAGGTCCAACTTTAATCTCGCGGCTACTTCGTCCGCCTTCCGCTCGACGATCGGGATAAATTGAAGGTAGCGAGAACCGATGTCGCGCAGGAAACGGTAAATCGCCTCAGGGTGCTGCACCGTCAGCGAATTGACGCACGTCAGCGTGTTGAACTCTACCCGATGCCGCTGGAGAAAGCCGAGGCCCTGCATCACGGCGCGGTGGGTGGGCCGCTGTTTTTTGTCCACCCGGTAGGCGTCATGCAGCTCCGGGGGGCCGTCGATGGACAGTCCGACCAAAAAATTGTTTTCGGCGAAGAGCTGGCACCACTCATCATTCAGGAGGGTGCCGTTGGTCTGGAACGCGGTCTCGATGGTCTTGCCGTTCGCATACTTCTTTTGCAGGGCGACGACCTTGCGAAAATAATCGACGCCGAGGAGGGTCGGCTCACCCCCTTGAAAGGCGAAAGAGACATGTTGGCCAGGTTGGGCTGCGATGTAGTCTCGGATGAAGACCTCCAGCCGCTCATCGCTCATTTTCCACCGTTCATTGTCCGGGTAGAGCTTTTCTTTTTCGAGGTAGAAGCAATACTGGCAGTCGAGGTTGCAAATGGGCCCGATGGCTTTGGCCATGACGTGAAAGGGGAGCTTGGCGGCCCCGGTAATCGGCGGTAATCCCCTCGACATAAGCGGCAATTCTTTGACGTTCTCTTGAAGGAATAACCAATAGTCACAGCTAAAGATTTCCCAAGCCCTTGAAGACGCTCCAGAAACCTGCCCCCTGGTATCTGAGGTGAAGTTGGCGGAACCTAAGAGGCAGAGACCCTTGGCATCGGCAGCGGCTCCCGATCAAGGTGGGCATCGATCATCTGGTGCAGCAGGGTCGTTTTCAGGGACTGGCTTGCGGGATCGTCCCACAGGTTGTGCCGCTCCTCCGGGTCATTTTTGAGGTCAAAGATTTCGCCGTAGGGCTGGCCGAAATAGACGGTGATCTTGTAGCGTGCACCAACCCACGTCCGAA
>DAIQNO010000156.1:0-6091 GCA_036788355.1 Opitutales bacterium
AGAGGGCGTCGGCGGCGGCCATGGTGCGTTTATTGTGGGTAACGATGAGGAATTGCCGCGTTGACGGTTTAAGGATTCTCGAGAAAGTTTTATTGATGAAGACCACACTCGAATTGCCCGATGACCTGATGCAGCGCGTCACGAGCCTCGCCGAGGAGACCGACCAAGACGTGGGCGAGATTCTTGCGGACCTCATCCTCAAGGGCTTTGCCACAGACACCCCGTCGCCGCGCCACGGCTGGCCGGAACCTTTCACGTTAAAATGCGGGCCTTTGACCACGGAAGATATTGAGGCTGCGATTGCATGGGGGCGCGACGACTGACGATGCTGCTCGTCGATACAAACATCCTCGCATACTACTTCCTCGATGGCACGCAATCCAGCGCCGTGCGAGAGCTCGCCGCCCGTGACCCGGACTGGCACAGTGAGCGTTTCCTGCTGATAGAGTTCACCAACGTGCTGGCTCGCCATCTGTCAGCCAACAACCTAACGCTGGGAAATGCCCAAGAGATTCTTGGTCGGGTGCGGCAAAAAATGCACAACTCGCTCCACACGGTTCCGCATCAAGACGTGCTCGTCGCCTGCACCCAATTAAAAGTTTCCGCCTACGACGCCCGATTTCTCGTGCTGGCTCAACACTTGGGCCTAAAGTTGATCACCGAGGACAAGAAGCTCCGCGCTGCCGCCCCGCACCTGACCCAATCGCTAGACGAAGCCCTTGCCACAACCGCGTGAGCACGATCAAGAGGGGGCGGCGTCCCTAGTAAGAAGAACGGGCTCGTAGCACCTGGGGCCCATGCGGAGCGGGACGACCCCCGCCCTTTAAACCGATGCCTTCTCCGAGTTGAAGCGCATGGAGAAGAGTTTGGTGACGCCGCGTTCTTGCATGGTGACGCCGAAGAGGGCGTCGGCGGCGGCCATGGTGCGTTTATTGTGGGTAACGATGAGGAATTGGGAGTATTGCACGAACTCGCGGACGATGTCGGTGAAGCGTCCGACGTTGATGTCGTCGAGGGGGGCGTCGAGCTCGTCGAGGACGGCGAAGGGGCTGGGTTTGACCATGTAGATGGCGAAGAGCAGGGCCAGGGCGGTCATGGTGCGCTGGCCGCCGGAGAGGAGGGTGAGGTTGCGCATTTTGGTGCCGGGCGGGCGGGCGATGATGTCGATGCCGCTGTCGAGGACGTCTTCCGCGGTGATGAGTTCGAGGTCGCCGGTGCCGCCGCCGAAGAGTTTTTCGAAGGTGTAGGCGAAGTTCTGGCGGATGGTGGTGAAGGTCTCGGCAAAGAGCTGCTGGGAAGTGGCGTTGATTTCGTCGATGGTCTTGAGCAGTTCCTCTTTGGCCCGCCAGATGTCCTCGCTTTGTGACTTCCGGAAGTCGTGCTGCGCTTTGAGGGTGGTGTATTCTTCGACGGCGACGAGGTTGATGGCGCCGAGTGAAGCGATGCGCTTGCGGAGGTCCTTGACCTCGGCTTCGACGGCCTTCCAGTCGGTGGCTTCCAGGGCGCGGAGGTCGTCGGCGGTGGGTGCGCGCTCGGGCTCTGGACTTTTCCGGGTCGATGAAGCTGGTTGCATTGAGTGGGCCAAGGGTGCTCGCGTGGCGGAGGTCGTCGGGCTTTGGCGACTGATCTGCGGGGATGGGCCATCGTCGTCTTCGGTCCCTTCTAGGTCGTCGAGGTCGGACTGGTTGGCGGGGCCGTTTTGGGCGAGCCAGAGTTGCTGGACGTAGCGGACCTGGGTCACGTCGCGCTCGTATTCGGTGGAGACTTTTTCGGTGAGGAATCGGGCTTGGGAGGATTCTTCGGCCAGGCGCACCTGGTATTGGGTGAGGGTCTGCTGGCGGCTGCCGGCGGCGTTGCGGAGGGCGGCCAGCTCGCGATCCAGCTCGGCGATGCGGCGGTCGGCGGTCTCGGTCTTGGCGCGGCAGGCGGCGAGGTCGGCGGTGGCCTCGGCCAGTTCCGATTCCAGCTCGGTGAGGCGTTGCTGGTCTTGCGCGGCGTCCTCGGCGAGCTTGGAGCGTTGGGCTTCCATCGCGACCTGCTCGCGCTGGCGTTGGGCGATCCGCTGTTGGAGGGACTGGCGCTGGGTTTCGGCCTCGGCAACGCCGCGGGCTTGCAGCTCGAGCTGCTGCCGCTGGGCGGAGACAGCCAGCCGCGCCTCGGTCAGGCCGTCTTTCCAGCGATCCCGCTCTACCTGCCGTTGGGCGAGGGCACCCCGGTGGCTTTCGACTTCCTGGCGGATTCTTTCGACGTTCTGCTCGGCTTGGGTCAGCTCGGCCCGTGTTCGGGCGAAGCGACCTTCGGCCTCACTGCGGCTGCCTTCGAGCTGGGCCAGCTCGCGTTGTTGGCTGTCGAGGGTCTTGCGGAGGGCGTCGATGGACTGCCGGGTGCTGCGCTGGTCGGCGGTGGCGGCGGCGTGGTCGCGGGCGGCGTCGTTGGCGTGGGCTTGCGCGAACTCCAGGGCTTTTTCCGCCGCTTCAATCGCCTCTTGCTGGGCCATGGCCCGTTCCTGGAGGACGGTCAGCCCCTCGTGGCGCTCGGCGACTTCCCGTTGGAGTTGGCGGATTTGGTGGCCGCGTTGGATGAAGCTGCTCTCACTGGTGCGGCGTTTACCACCGTAAACGAGGCCGCGGTGGGAGACCAGCTCGTCGTGGTTGGTGGCGACGAAGAGGAAGTCGAAAGCGTAGTTGCGGTTCCAGAAGTCGAGGAATCGCTCCAGGTCGTCGCAGAAGTAGCACCCCTCGAAGAACATCGCGACCAGCTTGGCCATTTCCTCATTGCGGGGCTGCTTCGGCTTGATGACCGTTGTGGCGGCGACTAGCCAGGACGGCACGGCGAGGCCGCCGAGGTCGATTTTACGGGTGGCCACGCTGACCTGGAGGCAGGCGCGGCCCAGGTCGCGGGCGTCCAAGGCCCGTAGGACGGGGCCGACGCGGTCGATGGCCTCGTCGAGCACGATGGCCTCGGCGGAGGCACCGAGCAGGGTTTCGAGGGCTGGGGTGTAGCGCGGATCGGCCTCGATGACGGCAGAGAGCGGCTGGTAGATGCCCGGGGGGAGGGTGTCGGCCAGTTTCCCCTGGAGGATCGCTTTGGCACCGGCGGAGAAGCCCTCAAAGCGGGCTTGCATGTCTTCCAGGGTGGTCAGGCGGGCGGTAGTTCGGGCGAGGTCGCGGTCGGCCTCGGCGATGGTGGCCTGTTGGGCGCGGAAGGCAGCGCGGTGCTCGGCGACGGCACCACGGGCGGTGTCCATCGCGTGTTTTGCGGCACTGAGGTCCACTTCCCGCTGGGTGACGGCGGCCAGGACGGACTCGGCGCGTTCTTCAACGGCGGTCAACTGGTGGCGGCTTTCGTGGGCGGACGAGGCGAGGGCGGCGTGGCGCACTTCGTAGGTGCGTAGGGCCACCTCGGCCTGGGTGACCTGGCTGCGGAGGCGAGCCAGGGTGCCTTCCGCGGCCTGGAGTTGCTGTCGCTGGAGGTTCAGGGTGCGATCGGCCTCCAGCAGGTGGCGGGCGATGGCGTCGAAAGCGGCCTGCCGCTCGGCAAAGTCGGCCTCGGCGGTGGAAACTTTGTCGGTCAGGGAGTGCCGGGCGGCTTCGGCGGACTGCCGCCGCTCAGCTAGGGCCTCCAACTGCCCCGCGAGGGCCGACAGTTCGCGCTCCGCTGCGGCCAGGCGCTCAGAGAGGTCTTGGCGCCGGACGGTGGCAAACTGGAGTCGGTTCTCGGCGGCGTCTTTCTCACTACGGCGATCAAAGACCGCCTGTTGGGCGAGTTGGGCGGCTTCCAGGGCCGTGGCTCGTTGCGCCTTGGCCTCCTGGAGGGCAGCTTCGGCCGTGGCCTGGGTCTGCTGATCGGTGGCGACGATGTCGCGCAGCTCGGCGGCCTTTTCCTGCCACTCCGTGATGGCCCGTTGCCGCTGCTCAAAGCGCCAGGCCAGTTGCGCGAGGTCGAGGTGGGTCAGCCGGTGCCTCAGTCGCTGGTGGCGCAGGGCCTTGCTGGCCTGCCGGCGCAGCGTGTTCAGTTGCCGGGTCATCTGCTCCAGCACATCGGTCACGCGGGCGAGGTTCTGCTCGGTCAAGTCGAGCTTGGCCAGTGCCTCCTTGCGCTGGGCTTTATACTTGGTGATGCCGGCGGCCTCCTCGAAGATCGTCCTGCGTTCCTGGGGGTTGTTGGACAGGATCTGGTCGATCTGGCCCTGCATCATGAAGGAGTAGCCGCTGCGGCCGATCCCAGTGTCCATGAAGAGCTGCTGGATGTCCTTCAGTCGGCAGCGTTTTCCGTTCAGGAAGTAGTCTCCGCCGCCCTCGCGATCGACGCGGCGCGTCACCTCGACCTCGTTGAAGGCGGTGCCTAGCTCGCGCTCACAGTCCGCGAAAGTCAGGCTGACCTCGCAGGAGGGCAGGGCGGCCCGTCGGTCGGTGCCCTGAAAGATCACATCCTGCATCTTGCCGCCGCGGAGGGCCTTGGCGCTCTGTTCCCCCAGAACCCAGCGGATGGCATCGACGATGTTGCTCTTTCCGCACCCGTTGGGCCCGACGATGCAGGTGACCCCTCGCGCCAGTTGCAGCGGCGTGCGGTCGGCGAAGGACTTAAATCCGTTGATGCGCAACTCCCGTAAATACATCCTCCAAAACTCACTAAACGGCCCCCCCGAGCCTCGACCGATGGGCTCCTTGGCACTGTTTTCTGACACCCCGCCACGGGATGGCGAGCCCGGAAAGCCGTGGACCGTGGTTATTGAGGCTCTTCGGCGGGGCGTTGGATGAGTTCTCGGACGATGGACCGGACGGCTTGGCGGGTCGTTTCATCCTGGCTGATGGGCTTGCCGGAAGGGGGCGTCTGGACGGGGGTGGTGGTCGCGCCGCCGGGGTTGGTGCTGCCGCTGGGGGTGGTGGTCTGGGCGGGGGTGGTTGAAGGGGTCGGTTGTGGGCTACTACCGGTCGGCGTGCTGCTGCCGGTTGGAGTCGATGGGGCGGGTGGGCTCGGCTGAGGAGGCGTGGGCGCTGGGGGAGTCCGCGTGGGCGGGCCGAGGATCCCTTCGAGGAGGTCGCTGAGAGCCCCGCCGGGCGTGCTGGAACCGGTTCCCGAGGGGTTGTTGCTGCCCGGGCCAGGGGGGGGGGCAGAGGCCGGGACACCGCCGCGCCCGCCGACGGCCTGTTGCAGGAGGGCGGATTGCAGGGCTTGCATGATGCGCCCGGTGAAGCTGGAGAAGTCTGGCTTGCGGAGGGTGCCTCCTAGGGGGAATGACGGCACAGGGATAAATTGGCTGCCGGTCGCTCCGGCGGTTCCTGGTGCCAGGCCGAGGCGTTGAAAGGCCGCGGCCACTTCGCCGCTGACCTGAAGTTGCACCGTCAGGTTGAGGTTCTGATCGGCCAGGCTAAAGAAATCCCGCATCGGCACGAAACCGCTGGCCTGGAAGCGCAGCTCGGGGCTCGTGAGGCTGATTTCGGTGATGTCGAGGCGGTTGCTACCAGCCGCACGGGCGGCTTCGACGCGGTAGCCGTCGAAGGAGAGTTCTTGCAGCAAATTGAAAATGTAAGTCGCCTCCGCCCCAAGTTGCAGGGCTGCCGCACCGAGCAGCCGCTGGGTCAAGATCCCGGTGAGGTTGGGCTGAGCGGTATCGGGTGCTAACAGGCGGACCCGGCCCGCCGAGCCTTGCAGGTTGACGGAGAAAGCGCCGCCGGTGCTTAGGGCCTCGGCCAGCGAGGCGAGGTCGGCGGCACCTCCGGCGACGCGGAGGTCGGCCCCGACCTGGCCGGTGACGCGGGGGGAGGCACCGCGAGCTGTCGGGATAACCTCAGCCAGCTCCAGGGAGGAGGTTTCGATCTGGGCCGTCACGTAGAGCGGCAGCGGTCGCTCAATTCGCCAGAGCAGCTCACCCTTGACGGCCACCGGTGCCTGCCCGAGGCGGCCCGTTAACGACAGGAGGGCGTCGTCGGTAGTGGGCGGTAGGATGACGTTTCCGACGACCTGGTTGAGGGTCAAGCCGCCCTGCTGGACTTCCTTGGCCGTCACGCGGATTTCGCCTTGGCGACCCGCCCACGGCGGCGGGGCCGCCGGGGCGGGCGTCGTCGGCGCGGGGCGAGGCTTGAGGAGG
>DAIQNO010000157.1:0-6066 GCA_036788355.1 Opitutales bacterium
TTGGCACGGTGATGCTAAGGGGGTGGTCAGGAAATCGCGCAGTTCCCACCTCGACCGCGTGCTGGGTCGGCTAGATGACCTCGACTCGGTCAATTTGGCGATCGTGGTGCAGCGCCTGGCCCGCGAGCGGAGCCTCCTGGAGGCGGTTTTCCACACCGTGCAGGAGGGCATCCTGGTGATCAACCTGGCCGGGGTGATCGAGTATGCTAATGCGGCCGCCCATGCCCTGATCGGCTTGCGGGAGGGCGAGGTCGGGCAGGCGGTGCTGTGGCGGCTGGTGCCAGAATTGCAAGGTGCTTTACGGGGCTATTTTTCAGCCGACGCCGGCGTGCGCCCGCTGGCGGTGACCCGCGAGCTGGAGATTGCCTACCCGGAGCGACGCCAAGTCCGCCTTTACCTGGTGCCACTGCGCTCCTCTGAGGCGGATCTCGAAGCGGAAAACACCGCCCGGATGGCCCTGATCTTGACCGATATCTCCGCCGACCACTCCAGCACGGCCCAACTGATCGAATCGGAGCGCCTGCGCTCGATTTTTGAGTTGGCAGCCGGGGTAGCCCACGAAATCGGCAACCCGCTCAACTCCATCAACATCCATCTGCAACTCCTCTCCCGGCAGACCGCAAAACTGGCCTCAGGGAAGGCTCGCGAAAAAATTGAGCAGTCCCTGGCCGTCTGCACCCAAGAAATCCAGCGCCTTGACGGGATCATCCGGCACTTTTTGGAAGCGATCCAGCCGCAGACCCCGGATCTCCGGGACCTTGCCATTCTCGATGTCCTGACCTCGGTTCTCGAGGTGCTGCGTCCGGAGCTGGAGAACCGCCGGATTCGCGTCGAGGTGGAGACGGAGGAGGCGCTACCGTTAATTGCCGGCGACCTCGATCGGCTCAAGCAGGTCTTTTACAACCTGCTCAAAAACAGCCTGGAAGCGATGGCGGCGGGTGGGCAGCTCCGGCTGGATGCCTCCAGCGATGACGATTTCTTGCGCGTCCGGGTGGCCGATACCGGCTGCGGGATTCAGCCGGAGGACCTTCCCGACGTTTTCAAGCCCTTTCACTCTAGTAAGGCCTCAGGCCACGGCTTGGGGATGATGGTTGTGCAGCGGATTGTTCATGAGCATGGGGGGCAGATCGGGATCGACAGCCAGCCGGGCAAGGGGACAGTGGTGACGGTGCAGTTTCCCCAGAAACACCGGCGGATTCGCCTCCTCCAAGCCACTGCCGACGGAAACTGACTCAATAATGGAAAAAGCTGGAGCAGGGTTCAGCGAACCACCCCACAGCATCGGGGATGTTCTGGGGTTGACCTCTGGGGGATTTTGGCATCTTGGCTACCGCCTATTGCCGAGTTGGGTAGATATAGCTTGCCCACGGCGGAGTGTTGCCGATAAAGTTCCCAAAGAAGCGGAGGTGTCGTGGCTAAATTAGAATACTTGACCCCGGACGAGCTGCGCTACTTGGCCAATGTGCCCAGCAGTATCGAGTCCGACATCCTCGAATCGGCCAAGATTAGGGGCCACGCCCGCGAAATCCTCTATCTGCGGGGCATTCCCGCCAAGCAACAGTCCCTTTACCTGGAAGCTAAGGCGAAGTTGCAGGCCCTGGTGCAAAGCACCAAAGAGCAAGCAGAGCTTCTCCTGGACCTCTCCGGGCGCGGCTTGACGCAGCTACCGCCCGAAATCCACCTTCTGCCCCGCCGCGCAAAGTTCTTTTATCTAGACCTCTCCCACAACGCGATCAGCAGCTATTTTTCGGTGAGAGATGCGATCACCCAAGGGAAATCCAACCACCCCATCCCCTTCGACGCCATCAATCTGGAAGGCAACCCCTTGCGTGATCTGCCGACGGAGATCGTCGAGCGGGGCAAGTTCGCCACGGAGAACATCGAAAAATACTGGATGAAGCACTGGGCCAAGCCCTATACGCTGTCCACCCGAATCACGGAGGTCGTGCGAGAACATCGTTTCAACCCGGCAGAAGTTTCCCGCTTGATCGAGCTGCTTCAAGAAACCTTGGTCGTCGAGCGTGAGCAGCGCCACCCTCGCCCTGTTTCCGAGCCCATTTCTCTCGCACACTGAATCCCGCCGTTGCAGGCTCGACGGTTTACTTCTTCGACGGCCGTCGGGCGGCTCCCTCGGGATTTATCGGGCCACCGGTAGGTTCTTCTGGGGCCGGTCGAGTCGGCCGCCTCTTCAACAATTTTTAGCATGGAGTCTGCCCGGCGGATGGCTTCTGATCTCGGCATGTCGCAAACTGGGGTCGAAGAACCAACCGCGCTGATCGACGCGCTGCCAGGGGTCAAAATGTCGGTAAAGGACGTGACCCGAGAGCTTTCCCTGATGTGGTCAACGGGAAACTCCGGGGAGCGCCCGCCAGAGGATTTTCGCGCCTCCCAACTCAACCTGGTTTTACACCTCGGCTTGGCCACTACCGCCATCGAAGCGCGGGATTGCTTCGATCGGGCCGTGACCTTCGCCCAGACCCATCCCTGTCGTATCATCGTGCTGTGCCCGATGGGCCGGGAGCGGGATGAGCGGTTGTTGGAAGCTAAGCTTTACGGAGAGTGCTTTCTCGGCGAGGGACTGCGGGAAATGTGCTGCTGCGAGGCCCTGATCCTCGGCTACCCAACGCGGGAATCCGGGTTTCTCGCCAATCAGGTCTCCACCTGGCTGGAGGCCGATCTGCCCGTTTATTACTGGGTCCACCGCGTCCCCGCGGAACGCCTGGCGGCCTACCACCATGACTTTATTGAACGCTGCCGCCGGGTCGTTTTTGACGGCCAAGTCGAGGGCACCGCGTTAGCGCCACGGGACTTTCCTAAGCCAGACCGGGTGGTGGATCTCGCCCTGGCGAGGCTACTGGCGGTGCGGCAGTCCCTGGGACAGTTCCTCAGCGGCTATGCCCCGTCGGTGCTAGTGGAGGGGCTGACTTCCGTGGCGATCTCGGCTCGCCCGGGCTGCTCCGCTGAGGCCCACGCCCTTGCGAGCTGGCTGGAGGGCCGTCTCGCCGCCTGCGCCCCAAAGTCTGCCGGTGCGGTGCCAATCAGCCCCGAAAACGCACCGGCGCACGAGGAGAACCCCAGCCAAGCGGCTCCCTGTCAGGTCGTCGTGGAAATCAACGCTCCGCCAGACCATGCCTGCCTGTTGATGGTCTGGCACTATGCCGACCGCGTGCGCTTCCTGCGATGGCAACTCCGGCACGGCGATGAAGCCTCCATCGAGGCCTCCCTGGATGGCACGACCACCGTGCGGAGCCCCTTGCCTGCCGCCATCCTCTCCCCAGTCAAAGCCCTCAGCGAGGCGCTCTTTTTCTTCTGACGCATTCCCCTTCGATCAACGACCTCAGCTTGGCGCGATCCCACGGAAAAATGCATCACCGGGACGTCGAGACGATGCACTTTGCCACCACTGAATGAGTTCCCCACCGCCCAACGCCCCCTACCTGCGCTGGCGTGAGCAGCGACTACCGATCGATCGCTGGTTGCGCGGGCGGAGCCCCGGAGAGTGGCTGCCGAAGGAGCCGGTGGCCGAAACGGTGGCCTGTCGCCGACGTATTTCGGGGGCCGACCACCTCGACAGGGTTCTCACTTCCCTCACCGAGGAAACCGAAGCCAGCAAAACCCACCTTCTGGCTCTGCGGCTGCCGAGGGATCACCCCTCCGCCGTGGCGACCTGGGAGGCGTGGAAAACCACCCTTGCCGCGATCCAGGCCGCCAGAGCCGGGGCCGGACGACGCCCCCTGCGACTCGATCTGGCCCTGGACAGCCCTTCGCGGCTGGAGGCTGAAGCGCAACTTCAAGCCTGGGAAACGGCCCTGAGCGGCCCCGGAATGCCCTCGCGGTGGTGCTGGGGCAACCCTAACCTCCCGCTCGACCCGGCGAGCCCCCTCTGCACGAAAACCCTGCTGAATTGCTTCGCGCAGTGGCCGCGCCGCCCTGCGTTTCTGGCTGCCCTGCCGCCCGGACATCCCGATCCGCTCAGTTTCACCCAACAGGCGGTCGATTGGGGCTTCGCGGGCATCGTGGCCTCGCTCGACCACTACCTCGGCGCAGAGTTGGTCGCCCCACGCTGCTGGTTGGGCGCCAAGCTCGATCGAGAGCCCCTCGGACGCTTCTGCCTGGCCGTTTACACTGCCGCCACCGGAGCGACCCTCCAAGACGCCCGCACCCGCGCCGCCGCCCTCGGCCTCAACGAACTGACTGTCACCGGGTAACCCTCACCGGTGCCTGCGGGGGTCTTTTCACGCCTGGCGCAGGGGGCTTTTTACGAGAGCACCATGACGTGGATACGGTGCTCTCCGCCGGTCCAGAGAGAAACCTCCTCGTCGATCGAGGCAATCGCGGCGGCGAGTTGCTCCTTGATCTGGCGACCGGGCCGCCGTTGGCTTCCCTGAATCGAAGCACGCAGCCCGGTCACCAACAGCAGACCGTCTCGCTGTTGGCAGAGAAATTGAACCGCCTGCCGGATAGAATGACGCAGCCAGAGGGGATAATGCCCACCGTCAGAAATCTCGACGTGGCAGAACGTCGCTCCGAGGGTTGGCCCCTCGTGAATCGCGAATAAGCGCTGGGCCACCGTTGCCAGGCGTCGGCTGGACAGCTCCGCGCTGGAACCGGCCAGGCCCCCCCCGGCCATGCCCATTTTTGCGGTAGCAGATTTCGGCAAGGCACTCCCTTGGACGGCGTCTGGCGCGCCCGCAGTGACGCTGGTCAAAGCCACCGGTGACCACCATTCCCCGCCGTCAACCTCCCCTAGCAACCATCGAGTTCCCGCAACCAACCCCCGCTCCACATCGGCCACTTTCTGACGGTCGGTGCCGACCACGGCCCCCATGAGCTGGTTGAGACAGCAAACTTGGTGCAAAAATGCGCGTCGCTGGGCCATCGGTGGGGTGGGTAGGCTTATCGGTTAATCAACGATGAAAATTGCTTACTGTAGCTATTAAAAAATACCCGCCGAAAGACTTCTGGTCAAGCCACGATCTTCGCGCGGGAACGACTTCGGTTGATGGCCGTGACCAAAGCCTTGAGGCCGGCGATTTCACCGCTAGGATCAACGCCGCAGCCCCAAAACTCATCACCGCTGCCGCCGGAGGACGGCGAAACTTGCGGAGCTGGCGGCATCGCACTCTGAGACCCGGTTGCGTCAGCATGACCACCACTGAGGCGGCGGACACTCACGTAGGCCGCACAATCGGAACCGGAACCCGTTCCGATCGCGTGGCTGCTGTAATGCGTGAGGTTGAAGTCCTTCAATCCGGCATTCTCCAACGCCTTAACGAAAGCACTGATCGGGCCATTTCCCTCGCCGCTGATCGTCATCAACACGCCGTCGATGGTGACCTCCGTGTCGCAGCGGACGCGCTTGGTGGCGGGATCATGCACCAGCTCATACACCCCGCCGAAGCGCAAGGGCTCCTCGCGGTTGACAAATTCGGCCTCAAAAATGGCCCGGATTTCGGTCGGGGTCAGCTCGCGGCTCTGCTCATCGGCGACCGCTCCGACAAAACCGCCCACCTGCGGCGCCATCAACTTGGGGAGGTCGTAGCCGCCTTCCCGCTGTAACATCCAGGCGGCCCCACCCTTTCCAGACTGGCTGTTGAACCGGATAATCGCCTCGTAGGTGCGACCGATGTCCTGGGGGTCAATGGTCAAGTATGGCACCTCAAAAGCCATCTCCGACCCCTTATCCGCCAGCAGATCCATCCCTTTCTTGATGGCGTCTTGGTGACTGCCGGAAAAGGCGGTGAAAACCAGGTCGCCCGCGTAAGGCTGGCGCGGCGGCACCTCCAGCCGCGTGATGCGCTCATAAGCAGCCCGGATGCGCGGCAGGTCGCTAAAGTCCAGACCCGTCGCGATGCCGTGGCTGTTCATATTTAGCGCCACCGTCACGATATCCAGATTCCCCGTGCGCTCACCGTTGCCAAAAAGCGTGCCCTCGACGCGATCCGCCCCCGCCAGCAGCCCCAGCTCCGTGCAAGCAATGCCCGTTCCACGATCATTGTGGGTGTGCAGGGACACCATCACCCGGTCGCGCAGCCCATCGGCCTCCAGTTGGCGGCAAAACCACTC
>DAIQNO010000158.1:0-3970 GCA_036788355.1 Opitutales bacterium
GACTTACCTCGCAGAACACTGGCTTAGCTGTTTGCTAAACCGAAACATCGTTAGAGTCTACTGGTGGCTGCCGGACGAAGCGTAGTTCTGGTTTCCGGATTCTTGATTTCCGCAGCGGTCATTAAGTGGATTTAGGAAAACGGGTGTCAGATGGGGGCATTTTGGCGGGGTTGGAGGTTTTCTTTTGGGCTTTTCGTGGGAGGGCTTCTGGGGTTATTTCAGCTTTAGATGACTGCATTTCCGGCTGAACAACTCCACCGCCTCCGGGAAACCGGGGTGGTGGCCGTCTTGATCCTTGATGATTTGGCGACGGCGGTGCCGACGGCTCGGGCCTTGCTGGCGGGGGGCATCACGGTGATGGAGCTGACGCTGCGGACGCCGGTGGCGCTGGATTGCCTGCGGGCGATTGTCGCGGAGGTGCCGGAGATGACGGCCGGGGTGGGGACGATCTTGACGCCCGCGCAGGTCGATGAGGCTCTGGCGGCGGGGGCTGCCTTCGGGGTGGCACCCGGCGTCAATCCCCGCGTCTTGGGGCGGGCGGCAGAGGTCGGGCTGCCCTTTGGGCCGGGCGCGGCCACGCCGACCGACGTGGAGGCCGCGTTGGAGTTTGGCTGCCGCACCATCAAGTTTTTCCCGGCGGAGCCGATCGGGGGGCTCCCTTACCTTGCGGCGATGGCTGCCCCGTATCGGCACCTTGGGGTGCGGTTCATTCCGCTCGGCGGGGTGAATGCGGCCAACTTGGCCACCTACCTCCAGGCACCGGACGTCCTGGCCGTTGGCGGCTCGTGGCTAGCCCCCGCCGACCTCCTGCGCACGCAAAACTGGGGGGCCATCACCCAACGCGCCGCCGAGGCCCGCCGTATCGCCGCCGGAGCCCGCGCCTAGTAGCTCCGGAGGCCTTGCAGCGGCCTCCGCAGGGCTAGAATTGGCCCTCGGCGAGGCGGCGTTGGACTTCCTCGGGGCTGACGAGCTCGACTTGGGTGCAGATGGTCCAGCGGTAGCCGTAGGGGTCGAGGATCATCGCGCTGCGTTCACCCCAGCAGTGGGTAGTGGGCGGCGTCAGCACCGTGGCTCCAGCGGCCTCGGCGCGGGCGGTGACGGCGTCGCAATCCGGGAAGTAGAGGTTGAGGCTGAGCGGGCAGCCACCGACGGACTGGGGGCTGAGGGCACCCCAGTCGCGGGCCTCGTCGCAGAACATCACGACGCAGTCGCCGATCTGAAACTCACCGTGCATCACGGTATCGCCGGGGCCGGGCATGATGTAGCGCTCACAGGCTCCGAAAGCCTCCTGGTAGAAGCGCAGGGCGGCGCGAGCCCCCCGGAGGTTGAGGGAGGGCGTCAGGGTGCGAAGCCCATCGGGTAAAAAAGGAACAGCAGACATGAGCGGTGTTGTGCCGTACGGTCGCTTTGGCGTCAAGATTTTCCGGGCGTCCGCTCGCATCAGCGGAATGGGCGGGCGCGGGAGTTGGCGGCGGAGACTGGCGGTCCCGGCGCGACCGACGGCGGAGGCGGGGTCTCCCGAGTTTTTAACCTTAAAGGTGGCGACTTCGCTAGTCGTTGAGGTGCTCCCGGATCAGGTTGGCCAGGGTGCTGGCGGAGTAGTGTTTTTGGCAGGGGACGCGCAGGAGGGGGAGTTTGGCGGCGGCGGTGGCGCGTTCCAGGAAGCGGTCGCGGGCGATGCGGTCGGGCCGCTCGTGGGATTTATCGTCGAGTTCGATGGCCAGGAGGATGGCGGAATCGGCGGTGCGGCAGATCAGGTAGTCAAAGTGCTTAGCCTGGATGCGGTTGAAGGCCTGGCGCCAGGCCGCCCCAGGGAGGCCCTTGCGGACTTGGAGGGCGTCGGCGACCCGGACTTTACCAAAGATCTGGTGCTCTGGGCCGATCACTTCGCGGAGGACGCGCAAAAAGGAGCGTTCCGCCGGGGTAAAGAGGTGCGGAATGGCGTCGTAGGGGAACTTCGGGACTCGCGGACGGAAAAGGAGTGCCAGGACGACGATCAAGGCCAGCAGGGCGCCGAGGCCCCACAAGACGGACGGCAGGTGCTCCAGGAGCTGATCGGTGGGGATGGTGGGCATTGTAGCGAGGGTGGCAGGGGGGTGGAGGTCACGGCTTGGTCTAACCGGTGGAAGTGCAAGGAGTGAATGGCGGCCTCGGCAGGCGTCAGGGAGTTTCCTCGGGGATTAAAGTTGACATTCAGAGTTCGAGCCTGATTTTTTGTGTAGTTGGGAATCGCTTAAGGTTGTCCGGTAGAGCTGACGCGTTTCTCAAACTGCTAAAGGTGTTTTCAGGTTTTCTAGATGGATAAAACATGCTTCATCGTTGCTGGGGCCAACGGCGCGGGAAAAACCAGTTTTGCTCAATCATATTTGCCCGCAGAGGCCGGATGCTCGGTCTTTATCAACGCCGACATGATCGCCAAAGGTCTCTCTCCTTTCCGGCCCGAGTCGGCCTCTCTGGAGGCGGGAAGAATTTTCCTGGGAAAAATTGCTGATTTATCCCACCAAGGGCTTTCCTTCGCTTTTGAAAGCACTCTGAGTGGAACCGGGCACATCAAGAGAATCCTGGATCTCAAGGAACTTGGCTATCGCGTAGCGATCTACTACCTGACGGTGGAATCGGTGGAGCTGGCTAGAATGCGGGTCAAAACTCGGGTGATCGAGGGTGGGCATGATATTCCTGAGGCCGATTTGCGGCGGCGTTTTGGGCGGAGCTGGAGCAACTTTGTGAATCTTTACCGCCCGTTGGCCGATGAGTGGATTGTTTTTGACAACAGCGGCCACCATCCGGTAATCATTGAAAGGTCGTTATGAATGGGTTTCCCGATGCTGAAGTGGTCTTGGCGGCGATGGAGCGGGCGGCGAAAGTGGCCCATAAACGGGCGGCCCGGCACGGCCTCCTGGTGGCGATTTCGGTGGATGGCGTGATTAAGTTCATGGATCCGGTCACCGGGGTGCATTATCCAGACCGTTCGACGGAGCGTCCGTGCGACGAGTGGGGTGAACCGATCAGCCGGGACTGACGGTCGTTGCGGCTGACGCTGGTCGGCCGTCACCAGGTAGCCCCAGCGTGGGGCGGTGCTTTTACTGGGGGAAGGTGAAGGCCCAGGGGATGGCAGTTTCACCCGGGGCATCGGCGGCGATCGAGGAAGTCGCAGGGTCAGCGGCAGCTGGGTCGGCGGTGGTCCAGCGGGCGATGGCGAGGCGGAATTGCTGGCCGCCGGCGAGGGCCTGGTAGGGGTAGGGCTGGCCGGTGAGGGGGTCGGTGGGTGGCTGGGGGAACAGGTCGGCGGCGAGTTGCTCCAGCGTGTCGGGGAAGCTGCCGTAGTGCTGGCGGTGGGCTTGGAGGGCGGCGGTCAGGGCCACGGTGTCGAGTTGGGCCTGGAGGTAGGTGACGATGGAGAGTGTGGCGACGAGCAAGGCGCCGTTGTTGTTGGCCAGATTATTGAGGATGCCCGCGTCCTGGGAGAGCTGCGCCCGCCAGGTTTCCAGGTCGGAGGGTCGCACCCAGGTCTGGTTATCGCGGAGGAATCCGAGGAGTTCTTCGGTGCGTTGGCCGGAGGCGAGGGTGATCCAGCGGAGGGCACCGTCAGGAACCAGCCAGCGCAGAAAAATGCGGGTTGGGAGGTCGGGCTGAAAGTCGGACGGGATGGGCTTTTCGTCGATGAAGTAGTGTTGCACGGTGCTGGTGAAGCCAGCGTTGTAGGCGGTGGCAAGGCGGGCAAAGTCCGCGACCTGGCGGCCCTGGCAGAGCAGCACCAGTGCCCGAAGTTGCTGGGGGCTCCATTTTTCTTCAGCCAGCCCCTGCCAGGCCAGGGCGAGGGCCTGGCTCAGGCCGTCGAGGCGGACGCGAAAGTCGGCAAAGCCGTGGAGGGGCAGGGATCCTAAACGGAAGAGCGACGCTGCGTTGGTGAAGGCTCGCTCGCTGTGGCCTTCGAGAAGGGCCATGCCGTTGGGGTGTTTGATTGCGGCGG
>DAIQNO010000158.1:3980-6026 GCA_036788355.1 Opitutales bacterium
AAGGGCCAGTTGGCCGTCGAGGTAAAGGGTAGCGGTGACGGCGTAGAGGTAGTCGGTGTTGAGCGGTGTCTGCTCCCAGGCGGGCTGGGAGGGGTCGGTGAATTGAACCTCGGGTCGGCTGCTGGCGGCCTGGCGGATTTCGTCGAGCCACGGTTGGGTAGGGGCCAGGGCGGCCCGGAGTTCCTCAGTGAGAGAGCCTCGGGGGGCACTGTCGGGTCGTCCAGCGGCCTGGAGGAGGGCCGTCTGGAACGATGCCCAGGTCGTCCGGCTGGCGGGGGTGCTGGCTGGAAGTTCCGATGCTGATTTTGGAGCCTCGCCCTGAAAGAAGCTGTTGTCGCCCGTAGCGTCGGTGGCTGCTACCGTTTCGGGTTCGGTGAGGGCAACATACCAATCCATGCCGGGGATGGCCAGCCGGAGCCAGGGGAAGCCATCGTTGACCAGCGGGTGTGGTCCCCATTCCGCATCCCAGGCGTCGCGCTTTTCCGAGAGGGTGGCGCCGGGTTGGTGGAGCAGGGCAAAAACCGGTGCCTGGAGCAGGTTCTGACTGCGGTCGGGGAAGGTTCCCCCGAGGTCGTCCCAGCTCAAGATAAAGCCCCGTTCCTGGGCAGCTTGCTGGTAGTCCCGCCAGGCGGCCTCACCCAGGTGGTTGAGCACGAGGTGCGCGATTAAAGTTAGAGCCGAGCCGACGACGATGCCGATGAGGAGCCCACTTCGGGCTCTGAAGGTCGGCAGGCGTCGGCGTTGACCGGCGGGGGGCAGCCCATCGGTGGCAAGCGGAGCCGGGGCTGCGGTGTCGAGCGGGCCGCCTGCCCCACCCTTGAGCGAGTCGCCTGGGGTAGGGGGGAGTGCGTTGGGTGAGGGCAGGTGGGCCTTGGGCTGCATGGTGAAAGTGAGGGGTGTTCTGACCAGTATGGCAATGCAATCCTGGAACGGCCGCCAGTGGTGCTGGGTTCGGCGGTGCCAGGAATCCGCGGTGCCAGGAATCCGCTGCGCCAGGGGTCGGCGGCAGTCGAGATCGGCGACAGCAGAGATGGTTGCAAGTAAGGCTGGGTGACAGGGGTGAGCTGTGGATCGAGGTTCCCTGGTGGAGGCCCTCAAAAATGGGAGCGGGTGGGGTGGCCTTAGGGCCGCAAAACCGTCTCGGGAAGAGCAACTGGCGTCCTTAGCGCGCGTCGGCTTCCCACTTAGTGGGCTAAGAAAATGCGACATTATCTAACAGATTTCGATTGCCACCGGCGAAAAAGACCGGCTGGATGGATTATAGAGAATTGAGCACGTCGGAAGGAGATTTCGCCGCGTTGACTTTCCTCCAGACCTTCGCCCCACCATGAGAAAGTTCAAAGTCGTCACCCGCATCACCAACTACATCTGGGCGGAATCCCCTGATGACGCTAAGAAGTTCCACGAGGATCTGGTGGCGCGTGGGAAGATCACGCTGGAGAAAGATGGTCAGACGGTGGTGAAGTATTCTCGGGCGCTGGGGGTGCAGTTTATTGAGGCCCCAGAGGACATTTCGCGGTCCCGCAACCCCATTGAGAAGCCGCGCCCGCTGGATTGGATCGAAATCCGCCACGATGGGATGTCGCTGATTGCCTTGGTGACGAAGCTGTCCAAGCGACGGGTCTATTATTACGAGGCGCTGACGCAGTCGCAGCGGTCGATTGAGCGCGAAGCTTGGGAAAAGTGGGCCAGCCAGCACATCATCCACCCTTCCTATGAGGAGCAACTCCCGCCCTTCATCGTCAGCGAGGCGGTGCGGGAGCATAAGAACCGGGGATTGATCACCGAGCGCGGAGGCACCCCGGAGTCGGCAATCATCCTGTCAGTGCTGGAAAAATATGGTTACGAGCCTGACGATTACGAGCTCCAGACGGGCTATTGGGCGGAGAACATCCTCGAGCGCGAAGTGACGAAATACATTATGGCCAACGCCAAGGATGGCGACGGTGGCAAGGCCGCTGAGGCTGATGAGTGGGACATTTCGTTCGGCGAAGACGTCCCCACGCTCGATGAGTTGTCGAGCTAACGTGGTCGTTCATTGAGTCA
>DAIQNO010000159.1:0-5998 GCA_036788355.1 Opitutales bacterium
AGCGCTCCAGCCGCGCACTAGAGTGCTCCGGCCCCTGCCCTTCATAGCCGTGCGGCAGTAACATCACCAGGCCGTTGATGCGGCCCCACTTCGACTCACTGGAAGCGATAAACTGGTCAAAGTGAACCTGAGCCCCGTTGGCAAAGTCGCCAAACTGCGCCTCCCAGAGCGACAACATCTCCGGAAAATCCACCGCGTAACCATACTCAAAGCCCAGCACCGCCGCCTCCGAAAGGCTGCTGTTATGGACGCAGAAAACGGCCTGGCCCTCGCCAAGGTTCAACAGCGGAACGTAACGCGCCCGCGTCTCCTCGTCAAAGAGCACCGAGTGGCGGTGGCTAAACGTGCCCCGTTCACTGTCCTGCCCCGAAAGCCGCACCGGCGTCCCCTCCAACATCAACGTCCCGAAAGCCAGCTGCTCCGCAAAACCCCAGTCGAGACTGCCGCCAGACTCAAAAGCCTCCCACATCGCCTGGCGCTGCCGCAGGATCTTTTTATTGACGTTAAAGTTCTCCGGCAGCTGCGTCAGGGCCTCGGCTACCCGCCGCAAGTCCTCCATCCGCGCCCCCGTGCCCGGAGCCTCAAAACTGTAGGCCGGCTGACTCAAGGCCGAAGACCCCGCCTTAGGAGACTCCACCGTGCCGTTTTGGCTCTGCTGAACCGCCAAAAACGCCCCGTCCAGCCGCTGCTGGTCATCATCGACCAAGGCCGCCGCCTCCGCTTCCGTCAAGACGCCCTCACCCACGAGCTGGGCACTCAACCGCACCGACACCGGCGGCCGGTCGCGGAGCTTTTTATACATGTCCGGCTGCGTAAAGCCCGGCTCATCGCTCTCATTGTGGCCATGCTTGCGGTAGCAATACATGTCGATCACCACATCATCGCCAAACTCCTGTCGATACTCCAGAGCCAGCCGCATGGTATGCACCACCGCCAGGGGATCCTCCCCGTTCACGTGGAAAACCGGCACCTCGATCATTTTGGCAATGTCGGTGCAGTAGCGCGTCGAGCGGGCATCGCGCGGATCCGTCGTAAAACCGATCTGGTTGTTAATAATCAGGTGGATCGTCCCGCCCGTCGTGTAACCTTTCAAGCGCGACAGATTGAGGGTCTCCGAGACCACGCCCTGGGCTGCAAAAGCCGCGTCGCCGTGAATCAAGAACGGCAACACCCGCTTCCGCTCAAAGTCTCCCCGGATCCGCTGTCGGGCCCGCGCCTTACCCATCACCACCGGATCCACCGCCTCCAGGTGGCTCGGGTTAGCCGCCAGTCGCAGCTCGATCTCCGTGCCGCTCGTCGTCGGACGTCGGCTCTCATAGCCGAGGTGGTATTTCACATCGCCATCCCCGTGAATGGCCTGCGGGATGTAATTCTCGTTAAACTCCGCGAAAATATACTCCAACGACTTGCCCATGATGTTGGCCAGCACGTTGAGCCGCCCCCGGTGCGCCATGCCTAAAACCACCTCTTCAACCCCGGCCTTCGGGCAATGCTCAATCAAGCCGTCGATCGCCGCAATGGCCGCCTCGCCTCCTTCCAGCGAAAAACGCTTCTGACCGACAAAACGAGTGTGTAGGAACCGCTCGAAAGTTTCGGCCGCCATCACCTGATCCAGAATCCGCACCTTCTCGGCCACCGTAAAATCCGGGGTGTTGTTGGATGGCTCAATCCGAGCCTGCAACCAGCGGCGCTTTGGGGTCTCCTGGATAAAAAGATACTCGCAGCCGATAGAACCGCAATAAGTCCGCTCCAGGCGGTCGATCAGCTCCTTGATTGGCAAAAAGGTACCACCGAGGTAATTACCGGTGTGGTAGGGCACATTCAGGTCCACACTATCCAGACCCAACCGTTGCAGGCTCAGGCGCGGATTAGCCGGAATCTCCTCCCGCAGCGGATTGAAGCGCCCTTGGGTATGCCCGATCGACCGATACGCGTAAATCGCCCCAATCACCCGACTCTGCACGATCGGCGCCGCCCGCTCAAAATCCTCCGGTAACGGCTCGGACAGCAGATCGCGAGGCACCAAGCCTACCCCCGGAAGCGTCGAGACCCCGCGCCCCCCAGCAGCCCCGGAGCCAGGCGACGCGGCATGGGCTCCATTGCTCCCCGTGGTAGCCGCGTGGCCATTGCGCCCCGCCCGACCCTTAGGTTCGGTCAATGCCAACTCAAACCCCTCAAAAAATGCATTCCACTCTGGCGACAACTCCCCCGATCCAGCCAGCCACTGGTCGTAGTAGTCATCAATCACATCCGCATTCCAGCGGTTCGCAAAGGTCAGGTTTTTCATGGGCAGGGAATCTAAAAAAAAGGGGCAAGCGGGGTTCTGTGGGCAGTCTAGGGCCAGAATGATCAGGGAAAAGGAGATGGTAGTGAGCCGTAAAAATCAAAAAAGTCAGAGAGAAAACCCCGCCAGCCCAATCCACCGCAACCAGGGATCGCTCAAAACGAGATTTAAGAAAAAACAAGAACGCAGCCGCGACCTAGGCAAGGACAATCACGTCCGGAGAAGCCCATCCGCAGCGTCACAACTAAAGCAACAGGACCCACCAGCAAAATCAATACCACCAGCGCCCAAAGATGGCAAAGCCAGAACCCGAGGAAAGCGATTTTCTCCAAAATCGCCGTCATTCACGGAAATTGGCCTGGTCTGGCACCTCCCACCCCGCTTCAACCACCCCGCACCCGGCCCACCCACTCCTCGCGCTCCACTGCTCTCAGTCTGCGGCAGGGACGTCCAAAATCACTGCCTCTGGCTCGACGCCCTCCGGGGCCACCCGTCCACCCGTCACGTTAAATTCGCCCATTCCCACCCGCGACGCCGTTACCGCACTGCCAACATCGTCGAACTTCCGTAAAACCTCATCGAAGGTATCCGCTGCCCCTAGAATGCCAGTGGCACCCGTGGCGGACGCCGCCCCCCCACCCGCAGCACTCAAAGCCTCCAACTCCAGGGCCAGCAGTCGCAGCCTCGCCTCGGCCACCGCCGACCGCGTTTCCGCCAGCTCTGCCGCTGAGTGATCCGCTGCCGTGCGCTTCGCCGGGTCTGGGGGCATCGTGCCGGCCAACCGATAGAGCCAGTGTTCCGCCGGAAGGTCTCGGCGACCGGAGGTTCGCGTGTCGCCGCTGACGGGCTCAACCGCCGACCCTAACGGCGCTTCAGCGGGGGCAACCAGCGGCAGCGCCCGCACCACCTGCCCTGCCACCGCCGGGAATAGCCCGACCGAAGCCATCAACCCTAACCCGGCTCTCAGTGCGACCATGCTGACCTTCATTCCGCCATTCTAATATCCAGTCCCGCTGAGTCGTCAAGCACGGGTCTCCCAGAACCCATCACCGCCCCATGCTTTCAACCGCCGATAAACCCGGGGCGACCAACTCGTTCCCCACGATCTGCCAGGTGCCACCGGCAGCCTTAGCCAACCCAGCCGCCCTCAGCACGTTCTCCGGTTCCCAGCCGGCCTGCCGCAGCTCCCGGATCGCCAGCCCAGCGGTGCGCTTGGCCAACCGTTGCCCACTTGCGTCGCGCAACAGCGGCAGTTGGCACCACGCCGGGCTCTCTAGCCCAAGGGCCTCAGCCAAGAGCAACTGCCGGGCCGTTGAGCGGAGCAGATCAGCCCCCCGCACCACCTCCGTCACCCCCATCGCCGCATCATCGACGACCACCGCCAGCTCATAGGCCGGCACCCCATCGCCCCGCCAGACCACGAAATCCCCAAAATCGACCCCCGCTTGAAATCGCGTCGCACCGGCCACCGCATCCGAAAACGTGACCCATCGACCCTCGGGCACCCGAAAGCGCCAAGTAGCGCCCTCCGGCGCGGTCGCCGACCGCCCCGTCCCCAGCGGGGGGCGCCATTCCAGCGGATAAAACGGCTCTGCATCCTGCTCATCACCCGCCAGGGCTATCGCCGCCGCCGAAGCTCCTCGCTGCTCCGAAACCCCAGCCGCCTTCTGCCCTGACGCCCATTCCCGCAATTCCCGACGCGACCGCTGACACGGGTAAATCACCCCTTCATCCCGTAGCCGCTGCCATGCCCGCTCGTAGTGCCATCGCCGCTCGCTCTGCACGTAAGGCCCGGCCGCTCCACCCACGTCCGGCCCCTCCTGCCAGGAGATCCCGAGCCAACGCAGATCTTCCAACGCCCCCGCAACCCATTCTGGACGACACCGCTGCGGATCGAGATCCTCCATCCGGAAAATTAACCGGCCACCCGCCAATAACGCCCGCTGGAAGGCAATCCAGAACGTCCGGGCGTGCCCGAGGTGCAACCAACCCGTCGGCGTCGGTGCCAAGCGACCCACGTAACCCATCACACCACCAACCTGGCCGAACACCACCGCCCACCGAAACCGTTACCGACCGGACTTTTTCGGCTCCTTCCAGTGCTCCCGCTGCATCAACGTCTCCGGAAACGATATCTCCTGCACGATTCTTCCGCCATGCACGACCCGCAGCCATACTCCCTTATAGCGATCCCGAGCCCGGTTAGGGGCTCCATTCACCCAATACCAATTCCCATCGAGCTGGGTCTTGGAGAACGAAAAAGGTTCCGAAAACAGCTTCATTTCCGCCCCCGGAGGGGTCGCCACGGCGGATAACTCACTGGCGATTTGCTCGTCCTTGTAACGACCGCTACCTGTTTGCCCGAATTGCTGGCGCTCAATGAAGATATTGAGCTGAATTTTGAAGGGCGGGAGTTCGAGCTGGCTCCGATTCTTAAGGGTGAGCTCGATCGAAGACTCCCGATTTTCCTCTTTGATGACGTTCCCAGACCGGTCGCGGTCTAGAGTGACCAACCGCGTCGAAACGCCAAGAGAACGACCGAGTTCATAGGCCACTGACCAATTTTGGATGAGCTGACGACTCGGCTCATCCAGAAGGTCCAACGAGAAAGTAAACGTGCGATTGTCCGAAGCCCGCACTACCGTGAGTTGCCCCGCCGCAAAGTGCAGCGGAGTGGCCTCGATCGACGTGCCATCCATCGACTTCAGCGTCAACACCGGGGCTTGCCCGGAAGCCCCGACCCAACATCCCAAGAACACTGCCCAAGCAAAGAAAAAACTTCTTTTCATGGGTGAAACTCTCTCGGGAAAGCACTACGATTGTCAAAAAAAATCGACCACCTAGAATAATCAGAATCGACCTCCCAAGCTCGTTGATGGTCAACGGAATATCGACACTATCGCCTTCATTAAATACAATTTTTGGTGGGTTTAGGCCATATCTCCGGAAAAAGTTCGGGGTCAACGTAGAGCACTTCCCCTCCATTTTCCCCGACCAACCTTAAATCGTCGGAAAATCCCATCATCTCCCCCTACCGCACCCCGACTCGGTTACTGCGAGCCGGCTCAGTCGCCGCGAGCCAGGGCGGTCGTCGCGCGACACCTACAGATCATCGTCACTAAAAGCACCTTCCAGGGCCGATGACTTTTGATACTCAGTGACGCGACCCTCGAAGAAGTTCTGCTCCTTGCCCACGTCGATGGCCTCGCTGAGCCACGGGAAGGGATTCTGCACCCCCGGATTTTGCGGCGGCAGGCCGACACCCTCCAAGCGACGGTCGCGGGTGTGGTCGATATACTGCTCAAACTCCTCTGCCGAGAGGCCCACCGCGTTGACCGGCAAGCAATCACGGATAAAGGCCTTTTCCAGCGCGACACCCTCGTTGATCGTCTCGATCAACTCCTGTTGAAACGCCTCCGTCCAGATCTGCGGGTTCTCATCCACCAGATCCATCAACAGGTTGCGAAGCAGCTCGATATGGTTGGACTCATCCCGCAGCGTGTAACGGAACATCTGGCCGATCCCCGGAAACTTGTTCTGCCGATACAACGAAAGCACCATGCCGAAAAGCCCGTAAAACTGCGTTCCCTCCATGCATTGCCCAAAAAGGAACATGTTTTTCGCCAGAGCTTGTTGATTGGCCAAGTCCCGCATGTCGAGGTCGCGACGCAAAGCCCGGGAATTGCGCACCACGTATTCCGTCTTCCGCTGAAT
>DAIQNO010000160.1:0-3513 GCA_036788355.1 Opitutales bacterium
CGAAGTGGCCTTTTTCGAGGAGGCGGTCGCTGGTTGAGGGGCGCGATCGACAGGGTTCCGGTCACTGGAGGCGGTCTCAGTAGTGGCGGGCAGCTTCTCAACTGGAGAGGTCGAGGCTTTTTTGCGTGGGGCTTCGGTGGTCTCAGCGTCACTCGCTAGGACGCCTGATGATCCCGCTGGAGCCTTTTTTGCGGCTCCCTTCTTGGTCGAGGGATCGCCTCCGTTGTCGCTTGAACGGGTCGCCTTGCTTGCTTTGGAGGCCGCTTTCGGGGCCGAGGGCACCTTGGCAACCGCATCGGTCGAGATGGCGTTTCCGGCGCCACGGGCATCACTAGCGGATGGGCTTGCGGGCAGCGGAGGCTGGGCCGCTGGGTCCAACTGGAGTCCCTTTTTCTTGGCGGAAGGGCGCGGAGCCGTGGGAGTGATGGCGGTGATCGTGGTTTCGGCGGCGTCCGAGGCTGATTTTTGGGCGGGCATAACAGTGAATTGACAAGAGCGCGTCCGGAAAATGACGGAATGCCGAGTTTAGCGATGTTCTGTGGAACGCAAAACCTTTACTTGTAGTAGCACCTCGCGGCGTTTTTCAACCTCGTTTTGCGGCAGGTTGAGATATTGCTCCGTCAGGCGGGCCACTTCGCGATCCCGGTGGCGCTTGCGGAGTATTTTGGCCAGGGCGGTCAGGGCGTCAGCCACGTCATACATGGTGGCAATTTCGGTGGCTGCAGAGCGCCGCAGGTAGGCTCCCTGGCAGCGGTAGTCGAGGACTCGGGTGCCCATCTGACCGAGGGAGACGGCGTAGGCGTGCAGGGATGGGTCTTCGAGGGCCTCCAGAAAGGCACTGGAGCCCTCCCAGAGTCCCTCTTGCCAGTCAATAAGGGCCTGGGCCAGGAGCCGCCCGGCGGGGCTGGCCTGGTCGGGCCAGGTGGGGTCAAGGAGAGTCGCCAGTTCATCGAGCACCGCGTCCGCGCTGAGGGCCATCAGTAGCAACTCTTCTTCCACCGATAGCACCTTCGGTGCTGAGTTCGCGGCCGGGCGCGGACTGGATTCGACGGTGGCAGGCATGGACGCGGGGGCCCCGGTGACCGGGACCGTCTGCGCGGCTGATTTTGGGTTTCCGGGCAGCTCGGGCGCGTCTCCGGGTCTCGTTTTAGCGGTAGGAGGCTCGGCGGTTTCTGGGCGACCTCGCTGGCGTCGCGCCCAGAAGGCCTCAGCATCGCGGCGAATTTCCGACTCCCCGGCGTGGATCAGCCGCGCCAATTCGCCTAAATACTGCCCCCGGACGAAGCTGGACTCGACTTCGCCAATCATGGCGTAAACCTGCTCCAGCAGGGCTGCGCGGCGTTGTGGAGCCACGGCGGTGCCCTCCGGCATCAGGTGGCTGACGGCTAGCTGCATCCCGCCGACGGCGCTCCGGCGCAGTTTTTCGACCGCCCCGGCGCCCTCCCGTCGGATCAGGTCGTCGGGATCGGTGCCGTCGGGCAGCGGCAGGAAGGAGACATCGAAGCCGGCGGCCAGTATTTTGGGCAGGTGGCGAAAGGCGGCGTCCCGCCCGGCGCGATCCCCATCCAGAAAGACCTCCAGGGAACGGGTGTAGCGGCTGAGGATCTGGAGCTGCTCGGGCGTCAGCGCGGTGCCCTGCGGCGCTACCACCGTGGTCAACCCAGCCGAAAAACAGCGCAGGGAGTCGAGTTGCCCCTCGACCAGGAGGGCCGGGGTGTCCTCCCGCAGGTGCTGGCGGGCGCGGTGCAAGTTAAAGAGTAGCCTTCCTTTGGTGAAGATCGGAGTCTCCGGTGAGTTGACATACTTGGCTTCGCGCTGGGGGTCGTCCTCGGGGGTCAGGTCGGTGCGCCGCGCCGTGAAACCACAGACGCGCCCTTGGATGTCGTGAATCGGCACCATCAAGCGGCCCCGGAAGCGGCACCGGACGGATCGTAGCTGGGTGTCCTCGGGCCGGAGGAAAAACAGGCCGCACTGCTCCAGGGCTGACCGAGAAAAGCCCTGTTGCCGAACGGCTTCAAAGAACGCTCCAGCGGCGGCGGGTGCTAGGCCGATGCCAAACTCCCGTGCCTGCTCCGCCGTAAAATCGCGCTGATTAACCCAATAATCCCGGATCGCCCGGCCCGGCGGGTCCTCTGCCCAGAACCGCTCGGCGAAAAAGGCCAAGGCGAGGTCGTGCAGCCGAAAAATCTCCGCTCGCGTCGAAACCTGCTCGCGGCTGGCTCCGCCCGCCTCGTATTCCAGCGGGATATGGTAGCGGTTGGCCAGGGCCTCCGCTGCCTCAATAAAGGAAAAGTTCTCCTTGAGCTGCACGAAGCGAAACAGCCCGCCGCTATGACCCGAGGAATAGTCTGTGAAGACGTTCTTCTCCGGATGAACGTAAAAAGACGGCGACTTTTCCGGTTGAAACGGCGACAACCCGCGAAATTGATTCCCCGCCCGCTTCAGTGCCGTGTATTGCCCGGCCACCTCCACCAGGCTGACTCGCTGGCGGATGTTTTCGAGGCACGCTTGCGTTAACCGAGGCATAGCCCACGTTGACCGCCCGGAACGCGCCTCGCAACTCCCATTCCCCCTCTGTCTGGGCCCCTTTTCCCGACTGCCTGGGCCGCCACCACCCGCGATTGGGGGCTCAGCAGCGTTGACGCCCGGCACGGTATCGCTTCCAATCCGACGCCAGAGACCACCCCCAATTGCCGCCATGCCGATTTACGAGTATTACAGCCCCGACACCCACAAGATTTACTCCTTTCTGGCCCGCTCATTGGGCGATCGCGACCGCGTTCCCCGCTGCCCCGACGGCCCGGCCCATCGGATGCAGAAAGCGGTCTCGCAGTTCGCCTTTCTGAAAGGCGCACCGGAGGGCGGTCAGCCCGGCGACGAAAATCTGACCGACGACGACCGCCGCATGGAAGCGGCCCTTGGCCAGTTGGAGCACGAGTTTCACGGGATCGACGAAAACAACCCCGATCCGCGCCAGCTCGCCCACCTGATGCGCCGACTCCAGGACGTCACCGGCCAGAAGCTCCCCGCCTCCATGCAGGAAATGCTCGGACGCCTGGACGCCGGTGAAGATCCCGAGGGCCTGGAGGATCTCTTTGGCGACGAACTCGAAGGCGAGATGGGCGACTACGCCAGCGACCGCAGCGGGGAAGCCACCTCCGGCCCTCCGTCTACAGCCCAGCGCCTCCGCGACATCCTCCGCGAGGCCCGCCGCCGTGAGCCAACCATCGACCCGACCCTCTACGATCTCACCGACTGGCTCTGAAAAAAGCCCGCAGAGTTAAATCTCAGCGCTGGAGGTCAGCACGTCGTTGTTTCCCGCTGCGTGTAGTCAGCATGCTCACCCAGCCGCTTTTCCTGGCTCGGGCCTTGCCTTCAGGGGCATGCGGGGCATGTTGATAACGATGTTTACCGGGATTGTGGAAGAAGTCGGCGCGGTGCGTCAACTGCGCCGGACGGGTAACGGCTATGAGCTTGCCCTGGCGTGTAAAACCGTGATTGAAGATACGCGGC
>DAIQNO010000160.1:3523-5918 GCA_036788355.1 Opitutales bacterium
GATTGTGGAAGGCGTCGGTCGGTTGGTTTCCCTGCAAGAGCGGGCCGAAGCATGGCGCCTGGTCGTCGAGGCGGGTGCCCTCACCGAGGGCCTCGCCCTCGGTGACAGCCTGGCCTGCAACGGCTGCTGCCTCACGGTGGTGGACAATCACGACGGCCGGGTCGGCTTCGACCTGCTGGAGGAGACCCTCCGGAAAACCAGCCTCGGCAGCACGCCGGTCGGCGGCGTGATTAACCTGGAACGCGCCCTGGCCGCCCAAGGACGCCTCGGCGGACACTTTGTCAGCGGCCACATCGACGGTCTGGGCACCATCACCGCCTTCGAGGTGCAGGGCAAAAACCACTACCTGCGCGTCCGCGTGCCGCCGGAGTTCCCCCGCTACATCGTCTATAAAGGGAGCGTGGCCCTCGACGGCATCTCCCTGACCATCGCCGAAGAACACCCCGACGGCCTCGCGGTCTGGCTGATTCCCCACACCGTCGCCGTCACCAACCTGCACCAACGCCGCCTCGGCGACCCCCTGAACCTCGAGTTCGACCTCCTCGCCAAATACGCCGAAAAAATCCTCCAAGGCCGCGACTCCACCCCTCACCTGCCGGACTGATCGCCGCGCCGCGAGCTGGCACCAAAGGAAGTCGGATGCCCCCGGGAGGTGATTCCTCCCCACTTCTTTTTCACAACGAAGACCACTGCGCACACGAAGAACCTTCGCTGAACCCCATTGAGCAACGCTGACCGTTTCATCGCGCCCTCTGCGGTTATAACCTCCCAGAGAATCGAGACGATTTTTGCAAAACTTCGCTGTCAGGTAATATATCGGGCGCCGACTGCGTTGTAGAGTCAGACGCCCATCGCTCAACCAGCCAACCCTCCAGGAACTTCCTCAAAATGAAATCAACACGACGTCCTCACCCGGCCAGCCAGGCTTTTTTCCAGCGCCTTCAGCCTGTGACCTCACGACTTCACACTGCCCTCGTCGCTTTGGCCATCGGGGGCCTGTTGTCTGGCTCCCTTGCTCACGCGGAAACGCCAGCTTCGCCGGATGCGGCTGCCGATACCTTGGCATCGCGTCTGGCGGCCCGCAGCCAAGGTTCCCGCAGCGGTTCCACTGAAATGACCCCGGCGCAGTTAGCGATGGCCGCTGATGCCAAGCGCCTCGCGGAATCCGATATCCTGTCGCGGGCCTTGCAGGTAGGCCAAATCGCCCCCGATTTTGTCTTGCCCGACGCCAACGGGGAGTCGGTGCGCCTGCTGAACCTGCTGGAGCGCGGCCCGGTGGTCCTGACCTGGTATCGCGGCGGCTGGTGCCCTTATTGCAACATCCAGTTGGCCTATCTCCAGGAGGTGCTGCCGGACTTCCAGGGTCTCGGGGCGCAATTGGTGGCCATCAGCCCAGAGCTGCCCGATAACGCCCTTTCCACCCAGGAGAAACTCGACCTGTCCTTCACGGTGCTCAGCGACGTGGGCAGCCAGACCGGTCGAGCCTACGGCGTGGTTTTTCAGCTCAGCCCGGAAGTGCAGGCACTTTACAACCAGTGGTTTCAGTTTGATGCCTGGAACGGCACCGACGTCGGCCTGCTGCCCCTCGCTGCGACCTACGTCATCGGGCAAGACGGCATCGTGGCCTGGGCGCATCTCGATACGGACTACCGCCAGCGGGCCGAGCCCAGCGCCATCCTCGAAGTGCTGCGGGCCTTGCCGTAAATCAATCCCGGCGGTTGAGAAGCCTCCTACCTCGGGCCTGTCGGACGGATCGTAAAGTCTCGGCAGGCTCGTGAACTGAATCTGGGGGCGACAAGTTCGCCCTAAGTTCGAGGCTTTTTGCTGCCCCAGGTGACATCTTTGCCGCGCTTGGCCACCTTGCGGCGGCGGGGTCCTTTAGCGGATTCGGACTTGCGGCGGGTGAGGTTGCCGTCGGTTTTTCCGGCTTTGAGGGCGTCGATCTGATCGCGGAGGATGGCGGCCCGCTCGAACTGAAGTTCGCGGGCGGCTTCCAGCATGTCCTCCTCTAATTCTGCCAAGACGGCCGCGATGTCGGACGGTTCCTCGGCGACTTTGGCAGACTCGACTTCGCTTTGGTCGTAAGTGTGCAGGCTGGATTGATCGCCTCGCCTGACGCTGCGCGGGGTGATGCCGTGCCGCTCGTTGTAGGCCATCTGCTTGGCGCGGCGGCTCTCGACAATGGCCAGGGTCGCCTTGAGGCTTTCCGTGAGTTGGTCGGCGTAGAGCAACACCCGCCCGCGCTCGTGTCGGGCGGCCCGACCGGAGGTTTGCACGAGGGAGGTGGTGGAGCGCAGGAAGCCCTCCTTGTCGGCGTCGAGGATGGCCACCAGGGCCACCTCCGGCAGGTCAAGGCCCTCCCGCAGGAGGTTGACGCCGACCAGCACGTCAAAGT
>DAIQNO010000161.1:0-5891 GCA_036788355.1 Opitutales bacterium
AACCTCGTCGCCCGGTTGCAGATACAGCGGGGGAGTGCGGGTGTAGCCAACTCCGGCTGGGGTGCCGGTCAGAATGATGGTGCCGGGCAGCAAAGTGGTGCTGCGGCTCAGAAAGGCCACAACCTCGGGCACCGAAAAAATGAGCTGGCCGACGGTGCTATCTTGCACGCGTTGGCCGTTGAGCGTCGTCCGCAAACGCACTGAGGCGAGATCGGGGAACTCGTCAGGGGTCACGATAGACGGCCCGAGGGGGCAGGCGGTATCGAAGCTCTTGCCCCGAATCCACTGGCCACCGCCGCCATGTTTTTGCCAATCGCGGGCTGAAACGTCGTTGGCGATGGTAAAGCCCAGAACGTGGTCCATCGCCGAGGCCGCCGGGATATTCTTCCCAGCACGCCCGATCACGATGGCCAGCTCGACTTCGTAGTCCACTTTGTCGGAATGGAGCCCTCTGGGTAGCTCAATGGCGTCCCCAGGCCCGATGATCGCGGAGGCTGGCTTCATAAAAACCACTGGGTGCTCCGGCAAGGGCTGCCCGGTTTCCGCAGCATGATCGCGATAATTGAGGCCGATGGCAAAGATCGCGGGCGGCGACTCCGCAGGGGCCAAAATCTTCTGCACGCTAAGGGCCGGGCCTTCGGAGGGCTTCCAGTTCGCGAAAGTCCCTGAGATGGCCTGGAAAACCTCGCCGTCAGTCGAGGTGGCCCAAGTGCGCTCACCCGCGTCAGTCAAAACTCGATAATAGCGCATCGGGGCGGAATCGGATGAAATAGGACGGAGGAAGGCCCGAAAATCCTAGTTGATTTCGTAACGATAATCTTCGATCACGGGATTGGCCAGCAGCTTGTAACAGAGGCCATCCAGAATCTCGTGAAACTCCTCCGTGTCGGCCCCATCGACAAAAAACTCGATGGTCTTGCCGACGCGGACATCGTGGGCACCCTCAAAGCCGAGCGTTTCCATAGCGTGGCCAACCGCTGCCCCTTGGGGATCAAGCACGGAGGTCTTCGGAGTGACGTAAACGATAATTTTCATAGGACTCCCGTTATGGCTGCCTGCCGATCACGCCCTTGGCAAGCCGAAGCGCAACGACCGCCCAAGAAAACTTTCTGTCCCTGAAAAATAGGGGCCAGTCCTGTCACCTGCGACTCACGGCGGAGTGCCGGACGCTCCGGGCAACCTCTTTGCCGTTCTCGGCGCAACTTCCCGATACCTCGACGCGAGGGCTTTTTGGAACTTTTTCGCCACAAGGCGTCAAAATCGGGTTGACGCGGCACTTATTGCGACATGGACTCAAAAGCGTTATGGTTTTGCGATTCAGAACGAGTATCAAGAAGATGGGCGGTAAGACTGACTCCTCGATGGTCTTGCGGAATTTCCGAGGCGTCAGGTTCGGGCGTCCGAGGCTCGCTGGGGCGGGTCTCGCGATCCTTTCGGGGGCGGTGCTGACTTCGCTCGCCCAGGAAAACGTGGCCGTCCCGGTGGTTGATCTGGAGACCCACGAGGTGATGGCCGATCCGATCGGCGGCTATCGCGTGCCAGTGAGCCTTGGAGCTGGGTTTCGTGCTCAACCCGTGCTGGACACTCCCTTCTCTGTTTCGGCCTTTTCAGCGGACTTTATCAAAGACATTCAGGCGCGAACGCTGCTGGACATTACCCGCAACGACCCTTCGGTGACGCAGGCGGAGGATCCCCTATTTTATGACCGGGTGATCGTGCGCGGTTTCTACCTCAGCACCGATGCCGTTTTCCGCGACGGCCTGGGCATCAATGACCAAGGCACCATCGCGCTCGACAACAAGCAGGCAGTCGAAATCACCAAGGGGCTGTCGTCCAACCGCCAAGGGATCACTTCTCCTGGTGGAACGATTAACTACGTGGTAAAACGGCCGAGTGTGGAAGCTCTGACGCAGGTTGGGGCTTCGGTTGATGGTTTCGGCAGCTATGGAGCATCCGCCGATGTCAGTCGGCGATTTGGCGAAGGGGATCGCTTCGGGGTGCGGGTCAACGTCGCCGCCGATGAGATTCGGACCTTCCTGGACGATGTGGAGGGAAACCGGGTCTTTGCGGCAGCCGCATTTGAGTGGCAGGCCACGGAGCGGCTATTGCTGGAGTCGGAGCTGGAGTTTCAAGACCGCGAGCTGACTTCGGTGGGCACCCTTGGCATCTGGGCGTTCGCGGATGAGGCGACGGCTCGCGCCCTGTTGCCGCGACTAGGGCCGAAAAATCAGCCAAGACAGGCATGGGCGGTGGAGCCCAACCAGCAATTATACTATTCCGGTCGGGCTACCTACGAAATTGCCGGCGGCTGGCGGGTGAGGGTTGCCGCTCAACGGGGCGAGCTTTCCCGTGACCAGCGCGGGATCAGTGCCGAAAACATCCAAGCCAACGGAGACTACGACGTGGCTTATTACTTTAACCCGAGTCAGGAACGCAACAACACGGGAATCTTGGGCGTGATCGAGGGTGACGTCGAGACCGGGCCCATCCGCCATGAGCTGGCCTTCGGCTACGATTACATCCGCCGCGAGATGACCTCATCAGAAGGCGACTTCTACGGCGTGATTGGTTCGAGTAACCTCTTCGATGAGGTAGCCGTGCCAGAGGTCAATCCGACCGTGGGCCCATCGGTGCTTCAATTTCGCTCCGATCAAACATCGCTTTTCGTGACCAATACGGCAAAAATCGGCGAGTTGATTCAGGTTTTTGGCGGGGCTCGTCTGACGCGGCTGGAAAACCGGAATCGGGACGCTGGCGTGTTGAGGGAGACCTACGACAAGGAGGTCGTCACGCCGACGGTGGGCGTGGTGGTGAAGCCGCACACAGGGCTATCGCTTTACGTCAGCTACGCGGAAGGCATCGAGCAGGGCGGCACCGCGCCGGACACTGCCGTCAACGCGCGGGAAATTTTCGATCCACTGAGGAGCGAGCAGGTTGAAATCGGGGCCAAGTGGGAGATTACCCCGAGGGCCCTGCTAACGGTGGCGGCCTTTGAAATTGATAAGGGGCTGGAATTCCTCGATCCGGGCAGCAACCTTTACGTCCAGAACGGGCGGCAGGTGCACCGTGGCGTTGAAGCGACCTTGGCGGGTAGCCTGGGCGAGCAGCTGCGGGTGATAGCGGGGGCGGCATGGCTGGATGCGGCGGTTGAAGCGACCGACGACCCCGCGTTGGTCGGCAAGCGTCCACAGGGTGTCCCGGAGTGGCAGGCCAACCTCTACGCCGATTACGACTTATCGCCGATGCTCGATGGACTGGCCGTCAATGCAGGGCTCTATTACGGCGGTGAGAAGCCGATTGACCTCTATGAGACGTGGTCGGCTGACGCCTATGTGCGTTTCGATGCCGGGTTGCGCTATCGCCATCGGGTGGGCGATCAGGCCAACTTCATCTGGCGGCTCGCCGTAGAGAACCTCACCGATGAGGTTTACCTGGCCAACACCACCTTTGGGTATCTGAACTTCGGGACTCCACGCACGGTCAAGCTATCGCTCACTGTCGATTTCTGATGCCTATCTCGACGCGGTTAATCGTTAGGCGGTGGCTTCGCCGGGTGCATCTGGTCTTGGGGTTGGCCCTGGGACTGGTCTTGATCGCGGTGGCAGGCTCCGGAGCCGCGCTGGTCTTTCGCGATGAAATCCGCGCCCTCGACCCGGTGGCGCGTGAACTTGCCACCGCATGGGATGGCACCGGGGACATGGGGTTCTCGGCGGCCCGTGACCTGGCCCGAGCGCACCGTCCGGATCATACCCTTGAGCTTCTATGGTTTCCGAACGAGGCGCGCCCGTATTACGAAGCCGCCTACTTGTCGCCAGACGGCCAGAATTTCGTCGGCTACTTCCGTTTTCACCCGTCGAGTGGAGTCGAGTTGCCGCAATCCAATTCTCCCGTTTTGGAATGGATTGAGCACTTTCACGTCAACCTGCACCTTGGGGAGTTTGGCGCCTTCTTGGTCAACTGGTGTACGCTGCTCTTCTCTCTGATTCTGCTAACTGGTCTTTACCTGTGGTGGCCGGGCATGAAACCCCATCTGTGGTTGGCCATTCGACGCGGAAAACTCCGCCTGTGGGACGCCCATCGGGTGCTGGGCTTTTGCGCGACCATCCCCTTGCTGGTAATGATGTTCAGTGGGGTCGTCTTTGTCTTTCCGTTGGCCCAGCAGGCTATCTATCTGGCCACCGGGAAGCTGCCGCCCGACTCGGCAGGGGTGGATCTCTACGCCCTGAAAAGTTCGGTGCCGACAACAGCGACTGAACGGGCGGCTCCGGTGTCCGATGAGGCACTTTTGGCCAGGGCGATCGAGATTTCGCCACCCGACGCCTTCATCTTTTACCTGACCTTTCCCGTGGCGCCCGACGAAACCCGCCAAGTCCGGCTCCAGCGTGGCTACCATCCGTTTCCCTACGGCGAAGTTCACCGGGTGTTTTTCGACCAATACACGGGCGAGGTGCTCGGCCACTTGAGGCCCGATGGCAGTCTGGCGGGCCGCTACCTGGCGGTCGTCAATTCTGAGCTGCATTACGGGACTTTCGGCGGCCTCTTTACGAAAATACTGTGGTTCGGAGCGTGCTCCCTGGTGCCCTTTTTCGCGGTCACAGGCGTGCTGCTATGGCGCCGTCGAAGCCGGGGACAGAGACGCCGGTCGGCCTCGGGCGGAACTGCCTGACGGTTGCCAGGCTCCGCAGCCTGATGCAACCGAGCAGCAGGGCACCGGCCTTTTTCAGCACTCAACCCCAGGGGTCAGTGTTCAGCCGAGGAAACGGGGGGGCTCAACCGAGTGTGACCATTTCTCAACCCAGGACGCTCGGCTCTCAACGCGGGAGCTCCAGTTGTCAGCCGAGCAGCCTCAAAACTCAGCCAAGGAGGGTCAGGGCGACGACGGCGGCGAGGGCCAGGCGATACCAGGCAAAAAGGGCGAGGCCGTGGCGGGTCAGGTAGCCGACCAGCCAGCGCACCGCCAAGGCGGCGGCAATAGTGGCCACGGCGATGCCAAAGAGCACTGGCCCGAAGTCTAGCGCGGCGAGCATCTCGTCGCCGGTTTTCAGGAGCTTGTAACCGCTGGCCGCTGACAGGGTGATGAAGCCCAGCAGAAAGCTGAACTCGGCCGCCCGAGCCGGGCTGAGTCCGACGGCGTAGCCGCCGACGATGGTCATCATCGAGCGGCTGGTGCCCGGCCACATCGCCACGCATTGCAGCAGACCCACGATCACGCACTGGCGGAGGGACAGCTCGTGTAGGTCAGGACCAGCCTCCGCCCCCCCAAGGGTGCGGCGCCGCTTCCGAAAGTGCTCGACCGCCAACATCAGCAGCGACCCGCCAACCAGGGCCACCACCACCGGCAACACCCCAAAGAGCCGAGCCTCGATCCAGTCGTCGAGCAACAGCCCGATCACCGCAGCTGGAAAGAAGGCCGCCAGGAGGTTCCGGGCCAACAAGACGCCCTCTTGAGCCTGGGGCCGCCCCGTGGCCAGCCGCGACAGGGCAGGGTTCCAGCGGCCCAGGGGCCACAAGGCCAGCAGGAAAATCCCCTCGGCCATGCCCCACAGACGGCCCCAGTAGAGAATTGCGACGGCCAGAATGGCCCCCCCTTGGATGACAATGACGTAGGCGTTACTGGCATCGGCGAGCGTAAAGGGCACGCCAACGGGCTCCGCTGCGGTCGCGCCAGGCAGGCCCCCCGACCCGTCCAAAGCTACCCCATCGGAGGCCCTCGCGTCCACGGTGCCCCGCTGGTAAATGGGGTTCCCGTCGCGGTCGAGCATCGGAGTCGCGAGGTCGAGCCCCAGCACGCGATTGGTCAAAATAAGGTGGCCCGTAGAAGACACCGGCAGGTATTCCGTGATCCCCTCCACCACGCCAAGGATCAGCCCGTCGAGGTAGGTCAGGCGTCG
>DAIQNO010000162.1:0-5869 GCA_036788355.1 Opitutales bacterium
GTAGTCCAATGGAGAGCAGTTTAGGAACGACCTTGGCCCGAAAAAAGCACCTTCTGCGGGGCGGCGGCTTGCCCCCTTTTGACCGCCTTCGAGGGGCAGGCGCAGTGCCCACCACAACCCGCTTCCGCAGGATTCCCCGAGCGCCGTCGAGGGCGCAGCTTCGCCCAGGCCAGGGTAACCGCGGCCAGCAGTAGGACGGTGATCAGGACTTGGTCTAGCATGGTGATTCTGGAAAGTAGCTGATCAGCAGAGTAAAGCATCAACGGCGGTTTCTGGGAAGCGTTTTAGCGCGGCGGAGGGCGGAAGGTCCCCGCGAAACCGCGGGATCCACCAGCGCATCTAGGCGATCCGGCGACGACATCGCGGTTGCCGGGGTTCCCGAGGCCGTCTTGCCAGTCGATGCCAACTTGACGCCCCTTGCCCTCGCCTTCTTGGAAACCGGAGGCTGCTCGGAGGAGCCCGCCACCACGGGAGCCAGCGGGCCAAAGTTACCATCACCTCCCCCAGTGGCCGCGTTGACCGCGTCAGGTTTCACCTGCGTGCCACGTCTCCAGAACGGAACAGCCGCAAAAATGAAAGAGCCCACGGTCCGGATGACGCTGCGGAACGGTTGAAAAAGGCTGCGGAGCCCCTCTGCACCCAGCCGCGTCGCCAAGGCCTCCACGAGGAAGACGACAACGAGCGCGATAAGGAACGGAGTCTGTAGCGGGAGCCAGCGGAGGGCCGGGGTGCCCTCCCAGGCGCGGGAAAGATCGGTGCGCTCAACGCCACCGCTCACGGCCGCGACGGTCGTCAATTCCCGCCAGCGTGCTTCCTCCGTATCCCATTCCGGATTGACCCCCGTGGACATCGGCCCAAAGCCCAGGGAATATGGGCCAACCTGAACCACCCCGTGAACCGACTCTGCCGGGCTCAGCGGGATTTCGGCCCGATGAAAGCCTGGGCGGACCTCTTGCCAAGGCGCCGTCCGCGCCGCCGACTGACCGAGCGGAGCCCACCGAATTGCGGGAGCCTGGGTTTCCAAAAGCGGCTCCCAGGTCGGCCCAGCATGGTAAAGCTCCAAGTGCAAGACCTCTCCGCGAACCCGGCGACGCAACGTCAAGCCGGGCGGTAGCTCCTCGGCCACTACCCACCGGATCAGGGTGCTCAGCAGGTCGCCCGCTGCCACCCAAGATGCCGGAGCCTCAGACCCCGAGAGCGGATAGGTGACCGCCGCGACGCGCCCAAGGCCCCGCCGGGTAAAGGCCACCAGCGGCGCGGCGTTGGCATCGCCCGTCATGGCCACCGCCTGACCTTCCGGACGGAGGTAGGTCAGGTTATACGCGGCGATGGTGGGCGGCCAAGGCAGGGCACTCGGGCTGATTTCCCGCCAGGCCGCCGTCGCAACCCAAGGGGCCTCCTCGGTGACGTAGGTCGCCCGAGCGACCGCCACCGTCTCCTGCGCGAAGAGGGCCGGAAGCGATGCACCATCCTCCGAGAAAAAAATCCGCCCGCCACCCAACTCCGCGATCTCCTGGAGCAGGGCCGCATCAGGGTCCGAGGCCTTACCCAACCCGATCACGCTGACCGTTGCGTTGGCGGTGCGAAGTTCCGCGAGAAATTGCGGATAATTTCCCGGTTCTTCTGCGTCCGCAGCGTCCGCAAAGAGGATGAGGTGCTTCTGGCCCGCGGGAGCCTTCTTCAACTCCTCCCAGGCGGCGGCCAGGCCGACGCCAACGTAGATGCCCCCTCCTTGGCTGGCGATCCGCCGCACCAGCTGCGTCAACGGGCCCCGTTGTGCGCCCACCCGAGTGAGGGGCAGAATCCGATGGGGCTCGGTATCTACCGCAAAGACCGAGATGGCGTCCTGGTTGTTCAGCAGCTCGATCGCTCGCGCCGCCCCCTCGTTGGCCAAGTCCATCTTGCTCTGCGAGGGATCCTCCGGCAGCGGGGCCGACATGCTGCCAGAACGGTCGAGCACCAGCGCCATCGACAGCGCCATCGACCGGATGTCCTTCCGCAGTTCCGTCGAGACCGGCAATAATTCCTCCACTGCCGTCTGAAAGTAACCGCCACTGCCATAGCTCTGGCGCCCACCGCCCATCAGCAGCCCTCCACCACTTTCCCGGACGAAGAAGTCGAGGTCGGCCATCCAACCGGCGGGCAGCGCGTGGGCCGGGACGTTATTCAGAATCACCGCCTGAACCCCCTGCAGGCGACCCGCGTGTAGCGATCCCGGCTGCGTCACAACCTCGACTGCGAGCCCCTGCTGCCGGAGCAACCTCGCCACCGGGTCATCCGCCACCGCCGTCACCAGCAGGATTCTCGGCGTGCCGCCGACCGTCACCCAGGTTTCGGCGGAGTTATTTCCCACCAGGTCGGCGATGCCCGCTGGCGGTTGCAGGCGGAGGGTGTAGCGGTGGGCTCCAGCCGTCTCCGGGCGATCCGCCACTCGGATGACTCCGCGACCATTTTCGACCGTAACCTCCCCGACCACCCGCACCGCGCCATCGCGCTCTAACCGATAAGGCACCCGGCCGTCGAAGTCCCCGCGCACCTGCGCCTGCATGACCAGCGGCTCCCCCGAAAGCACCCTTTCCGGTGCTTCCAGCGCCATCACCCGCAGGTCGCCTCGGGCTGCGGTCGCCACGCGCCGGTAGTCCACCGGCACCCTGGCGGCGGCCAACAATCCCGCGAGATCCTCCAACGGCTCCGTGCTGTAGCCGTCAGTCCAAAGCAGCAGCCGCTGGGCACGATCCTCTCCGCGTTGGGCCAGCGCGTAGCGCAAGGCCGTGGCCACCCGGCTAGAGTTACGGTCCGCCGTAAACGTCGTCGGAACACCGTCGTCGGGCCGCAACAGAGGCTCCGCCGCAAAATCGACCACAAAAAGCCGATCTTCCGACCCCTGGCTTCGCCGAATCAGCGAAAGCCACTCCGCCTCCCGCTGGCTGAGAGCCTCCTCGGCGGACGCCGACCGGTCAATCAGCACCCACAGGTCTAACCCCGGCGTCAACCGCTGCCACTGCGGCGCAGCCAGTGCCAGCACCGCCAGCCCCACACCGCAGGCCCGCAGTGGCCGCCAAAGCCCCAGAGCTGGCCACTGCCAACCCAGCACCGCCACCAGAGGGAGTAGCAACAGCCAAGCGGGCTCTTCAAACGCGATCATTAAGGGGTGGGGGTTCAACCAAGACAATGGCCTCAGCCCGGCGGCCTCAAGGGGGAAACACTCCGCTGCAGAGCATCCGCAGAATATCGCCGGGAAAACCGGAATGGATGGTGGAAATGATCGGGAATCTTCATTGTGCCCACATTATTTACCTATAACCGAAATTGGTCAACCATTAAACCGAAACTATTTTTCCGGATTGTCCCTCTCAGTCGGACCCAGTGTTCAACGCCCCTTTGTAACCTGAACAACCGGAGCCCGTCCAAACTGAACCAGCGCCCGCTGGCCGACGAGCGACACCCTCAAATTGCCTCCACCGTCAGCCCCAGTAACGCCACCGAGGCCCGCGTCTGAGGGGCCAAGGCCTGCATCGAAAAACTCTCCAGAGGCCATTCCGGATGGGGATTCAACCAGCGAAAGACATACAGGGTGCGCTCGTAAATCAACGGATCCCCGTTTCCGAGCACCAACCAGGGCCGCACGCGGTCGTTCTGAAACCTCGGAAACGAGGGGTGCCAGTCTTGCACGATGGCCGCTTCCCGCCGAGCCTTCTCTGGGAAAGCATCGCTGGAACCGGACGAGTAAGGGAGCACGGGAAGGCTCTCCCGACGGCCCCCCTTCCAGCTAATCTCATACAACGCGATCGGCTCGTGGACCACCGTCCAGGCCGCTGCGTGCAGAAAAAACAGCGAGCGGGCTCGACCCGACAGCGGGATCGTCACCTCCACCGGCAGCGGGACGCCACCCGTTGCCTTCGCCTTGCTGGAGCGCAGCATGACGGCCGCCAAGCGAGGATTGGCGCCGCGGGCCACCGCAAAAGGAATCCCGTGAATCACATGGTCACCTTGGGCAAAATGACGGAGCGGCTGATCCCCAAACCAGGCCGAGCGCGGACCGAACGAGCGGTTGACATACCGCCCTAAATCGACTGAACGGCACGAGGGGCCATCGACGTCCGGAAACCCCTGTGCGTTGACTTCCGCAGCCTGCGCCAGCCGTGCTTCCCGGTCGTTGGACCACTTCGACCACCACTCGCCAGAATCTGCTGCCCGAGACGGCACCACCGACGACGGTAGGGAAACGACCTCGGTCGATTGGCGCAGCGTTAGCGTGGGGTCGCAGCGAACCCCCTGATGAAAAGGCCGCAGCGACATCCGCCGCATCTTCTGCAACAGCAAGTTCATGCCGATCTGGGTCACCATCGCGTCATTCGTGTCCACCGTCGTCACCGGGGGCTCAAAGCGGGCAGCTTCGGGCTTCTCCCGCAATGAAAGGATGGATAAGTCTTCGGGCACTGCTACCTTGTTGCGATGGGCAAGGTCCAGGATCGCCTGGACCATCTGTAGCTCCATGCACACCAGCGCCGTCGGGCGCGGCTGCTCACGCAAAAAAGTTGCCCAGGCCCGGGAGAGGTCGCGCTTCGTCACCATCGGCTTGACACGACTCGGGGAAGCCTCGAGACCAGCCCGCTCGCACGCTCGGAGGAACTCCCGATCCAAGTCCGAAAGCTGAAACCGCGGCAAGTTTTCCGCGTTCCACCGCCACAGGGCGATTTCGCGATGGCCCAGCTTGACGAGATGCCCAATCGCCACTTCAAACAACCAACTGGCCTCACCGGTCACGAACGAATGGCCGATCCAGGCATGGCCGCAAGCCACCACTGGCACCCGCTGACGATCAAGCTCCGACAAAATATCAAGGCCGCGGTGATACCAGGAAAGAATGCCCCCAGTCGAACCAGGCTTCAGTTGCAGCAGTTCCCGTCGCAAACTGCTCGGCTCCGATTGGCAAACCACCTTCAAATCCACCCCAAAAGCCCTGGCCGTCGCTACGGCCGGCGCCACATGGTCGGGCTCGCTCGTAAACAGGGTAATCCGCTCTGCAGTAGGCACCTCCGCCTTGGCGCGGGTTAGACGATAGCCCTCCTTCCTCACCAGACCTGCCCCGATGAGCTGCTTCATCACCAGATGCATCCGCATCCGACCGACGCCGAAGTGCGCGGCCAGCTCTCGCGCCGAAGGAACCCGCACCCCCGGCTGAAGGCCGCCCAGATACGTCGTCACCAAGGTAAAAAGGTCGTCTGAGGAAGCTTCGCGGGCCATCTGTCATGCCAATCCTGTGGACATCTATGGGCGATGGCGAGAAAAACTTTGCTTAGACCCAGACCAACTTGAAATCAAATCTTTCCGATAAAATCCAAACCTCACCCATTAAATTAGCGTCCATGAATGCTTTGACTTATTGAGGTTAAACCATTGCTCCGATTGGCCCCGCTGCGAAAGCACGGGCCAATCAGAGCTTTTTTTGTAAATTCGCTATTTTCAGGCGACTCCCGCCCCTTCGGCTTTGCTTTCCGTCCCTCGTGCCGATATTCTTCACTTTCTCTGGCCATGCGCCTCCTTTATCTCGATATTGACTCCCTCCGGCCCGATCACCTCGGCTGCTATGGGTATCACCGGAACACCTCGCCCACCATCGACGCTCTGGCGGCGGAGGGCATGCGGTTCGACGGGGTTTATTGTTCCGACGCGCCCTGCCTGCCGTCGCGGACGGCGATGTATACCGGGCGTTTCGGGATTCACACCGGGGTGGTGAGCCACGGCGGGACCGCAGCAGACCCGCGGCAAGATGGCCCTCGGCGCCGCGACCGCGACCTGATCGAGCGCGAAGCACTGCCGCGTTTCCTGCAACTTCAGGGCCTCTACACCGCGCAGATTAGCCCCT
>DAIQNO010000163.1:0-5859 GCA_036788355.1 Opitutales bacterium
CCGCACGCAATGCCTCCGGTGAGCCCGAGCCGAATGCCTGATGCCATCATGGCCCCAGTGCAACCACCCCACCGCCCGTCGGCAACCCTGAAGGTGGGGAAGTGGGTCACCTCCGGGATATGGGGGTAGTGGCCTATGGTAGTGCTTATCTCTAACCAATTCGGGGGGACTGGATTGGGTCGCTTTAGCCGTCGATCACCTTCGCATGGTATAGTCCACGCTCACGCATGAGACTATCGACCATAGAATAGATATCAATTCCACCCTGTATCCAGTGCATTAGCGTGGAGATCAGTCATGTTTTTTGAGGGATTGCGGTTTTTATAAGCAGCTTTTACTGCATCAAGAATACCAATCCGCCACGCAATCCAAGATAACGAATCGGGACATTTAGCCACCAAAATGTCGAAATCGGCTGTTCTTCAAAGTGGCCTTCAGTTAAGAAAAATTGGGAGGTACCAAAACTCGTTGAAAGTGCTGAGGTGATTTCTGGTGATCGTGGTGGTTGGTGGCTAGTGCGGGTTAGGGTTTTGGTGTTGGCGGTTTTCGCAGGTCGTCTGGCAACTCGATGATTTCGCGGAGTTTCCGACAGAGCTCGTTTTCGCTGCCTAGTTGGCCCGCAATATCGAGGCGTAAGTTTGGCCGCACCCAAGTATTACAGGTGAAGCAGAGGCTGGTCTGCAAAATGAGGCCATTTTCATCGACGGCGACGATTCCGTAGATCGGATCGTGTCCGCAGAAATGCTTCGCCTGGGTGTTTTTCAGCGAGCTGCGGAGAAGTTCGACGATTTCGATGGCTGGGGCTCCGGTGACCATTTCACTGGCCAGGATGCCCCGCCATTGCCTGCTCCAGTCGATCCAGAATCGGGCAGGGGTCTCAATTTTATCCGTGTGATCGAGTAAGTGAAGTAACACCTTGGGCCCCTCCGCGAAGGCGTGGGTGCTGGTGAACAGGGCGAGAATGAGGATCAGCGTTTTCATGCGAAAACCCTTTAGAAACCCTTTCGGCGGTTAACTCAGTAGCTTCAGTTGGGGGGAGAGTTCTGGGTCGTGTGGGGGGTCGTTTTGTGGGAGGAGGCAGGTGCGGAAGGCGAAGACCCAGAGGGCGAGGAGCCCCCAGAGGAGGCCCGCGACGACCCCGGCATCGACGATGCCGCGCCAGGGTTGCGGGAGGAGGCGCACGAGGAGAATCAGGCCGATGATGGCGGTGGTCAGGATGTAGGAGACGGTCTGGCGCTTGCGGGTGGCTCCAAAAAAGCCCATGCAGAAGAGCGGTGCGAGGAGGGAGCGCAGCGGGCCGGGGTGCTGCCGCAACCAAGCGGCCCGGCTGGCCACTCGGGGGGAGAAGCCGCGCTGAAATCCTCGGTAGCCTTCACTGTAGAGCATGAAAGCCAGCCAGGTGAACAGGGCGACCCACTCCCAGGCGGAGAGACCCTTCATCACCGCCTCGAAAGTGTGGGCGCTGAGTCTCACCACCGCGCTGCCGAGCAGCCCCGAGACGCCAAGGATGCCCCAAACTGCGGAGAGCTCGCCGAGCCAGGTGGGGTTCTTGGGTTGAATCGTCATCCTAGGGTAGAAGGTGCCTGGCTGGCCAGGGCGTCAAGCATCATGTCGAGGAGTCGGCGGAGGCGCTCCTGGCGCTCTGGGTTGGGGCGGCTGAGTTGGGCGGCGGTCTGAATCCACGGCCCATCGACGATTTCGGAGCCGCAATGCTGACTGAGGGCAGCGATGTCTGCGGGGCGCATTTCGAGGTGAAATTGCAGGCCGATGACTCGCCCCCGGAGGATGTAGCCCTGTTGCGGGCAGGCTGCGCTGCGGCAGAGGTGCTCGGCACCGTCGGGCAGGGTAAAGGTGTCGCCATGCCAGTGGAAGACCTCGACCTCCTCGGGCCAGGGAATCGCGGCTTCGGCGGCTCGGAACACTGGCCACCAGCCGATTTCTCGCTGTGGTGCGGGGGAGATGGTGCCGCCGAGGGCCGCACTGATGAGCTGCGCGCCGAGGCAGACCCCTAACACGGGTCGCCCGGCGCGGATGACATCGGCGATAAACGCCCGCTCCAGGGCGAGCCACGGGTGGCGGGCGTCGTCGAGGGCGTTCATGGGGCCGCCCATCACGACCAGCATCCGCACCTCGGCTGGCAACGGAAGGGCGTCATGGTGGTAAAGTCGGGTCGCGTTCATCTGGTGCCGGCGGGCGGCGGCCCATTCTTCGATCATCCCAAGGCCCTCGAACGGGACGTGCTGCAACCAGTGAATCTGCATTTTGGCAGGAAACAATGCTCCCCGACGGCTGGCAAGGGCGGATGCCAGAAGATCCCGTCAGGTGGAGCACGGCTTCCGGTGGCAGGTTTTTTCCACATTCTGGGCCCATCTTTCCGAAATAAGCTTCCCTTTTGGGGATTGGGGGCGAGATCCCCCAGGAGTTGGGCCTTGTGGTCGGTAGCAGGAATTGGCAAGCCTTGGGGTGTGAGCTTACTGACTGCGGCAGACGTCTTTGAGGTTGAGGCGCCCAAGTTGAGTGCTTCCCAGCGGTTTCGAGATGCCCTGGAGGAGTTTGGGCGGATGGTGCTGGGCGCAGTCTTACTGGTGTTGCTGGCTCTTTTGGGGGAGAACCTGCGGATCGAGGCGGGTGGGCAGAGCATTTACCTGCTGTGGTTGCCGGCCGGGTTGGCTTTCGCGCAGTTGGTGCGGGGCGGTTTTCGTTACCTGTTGCCGGTTTCGGTGGGGATGACGGCCTGGGCGTTTTTCTTGCACCGGGGGTCTCCAGAGTTGGTCGCGGGGTTGGCTTTGGCGGGGACGTTGGGGCCGCTGGCGGGGGCGATGGTGTTTCGCCTGGTGCTGCGTGAGGGCCTCGGGCTGGAGCGGATCACGGGGGTTTTCAAGTTTCTGGTCTGCGGCCCGGTGCTGGCCGGCTTTCTGGAGGCGGTGCTATACGCGGGGGCCTGCGTTTACGGGAGTGCCGCCGTCGGTTGGCCGGATTTCTGGGATCTGGTAGGCTCGCGCTGGCTGGCCGCTGCGGTGGGGTGTCTGACCTTGGCACCGGTGTTGATGGTCTGGTCGGCGAGGACGCGGATCAACTGGCGAAACCAGCAGGTGGTCGAGGTGGCGGTCTGGCTGGCGGCGTTGATCCTGTTGAGCTGGACGGTTTTCAACAACTGGTCGCCGATGGATACGATCAATTACCCGCTGGAGTTGGGATTTATCCCCGTGGCGTGCTGGGCGGCGATCCGCTTTGGGCAGCGCGGGGCCAGTGCCTGCGGGTTGATCATGGTGGCGGTCGCGACGATCGCCCTGGCGGGGTTGCTGCGGGGTGATGGCCCGAGCTTGAGTCAAGACCCGCAGTTCATCTGGATTTTTGTAGCGGTCTTGACGGCCACGGGGCTGTTTTTGGCGGCGGTGGTGGCGGAGGTCGAGCAGCGGGAAGCGGCGGCTTTTGCCAATGAGCAAAGTCTGCGGGCGTTTACCGATGCCCTGCCGGACGTGGCTTTTGTGCTGTCGCGGGATGGGCGCTACCTCGAGGTGATGGCCAAGGGGGAAACGGCCTTGCATCAGCGCTGTCGTGAAATGCGTTGGCGGAGTCTCCGGGAGGTCTGGCCAGCGGTGACCTCCGAGATGATGGAACGCACGGTGGAGCAGGCGTTGAGCCAGGGGGTGGTGCAGAGCCCGGAGTATCGTTTCCCGATTGCGGGCCGTGAGTTGTGGTTCGAGGGGCGGGTCGCCCCGATGAAGGGGCAGAGTGGCGAAAATGACCGGGTGATTTGGCTGGCCTACGAGATCACGGAGCGGCGTCGGGCGGAGGCCGCGCTGCGGCACCGGGATAAGCTCCTGCAGGCGGTGTCCCAGGCCACCACGGAGTTGCTGGCCGCCGATAGCGTGAGTGAGGGCATCGGGCGGGCTCTGCGGGCCATCGGGGTCAAGGCCGGGGTGGATCGGGTCAGCATTTTCGAGAACTTCCATGATGCGCGGGATAACCGTCCGCACCATGCCTTGCGTTATTCCTGGGCCAAGGACGGGGTGGAGGCTTATGAAGAGTCGGCCGCATCGTTGCAGGCGATTCCGTGGACGCCAGACCTCGGCGCGTGGTATCATCGGCTGTCGTCTTTCGGCGTGGTGGCGGCCTACCGGCGCGACTTTCCTGGGGATTACCTGCACTACCTGAAGCAGTATGACCTGCAGGCCCTGGTGATGGCTCCGATCTGGATCGAGAGCTATTTCTGGGGGATGATCATGATGGACGACTCCGCCCGAAATCGTCGTTGGGAGGAGAGTGAGATGAGCACTTTGCAGATTGCTGCCAGTAGCATCGGGGCTTTTCTGATCAACCGGCAGGTGGAGATCGAGCTGCGGCGGGCCAAGGAGGCGGCGGATCGCGCCAACCAGGCCAAGAGCGAGTTTTTGGCGATGATGAGCCACGAAATCCGCACGCCGATGAATGCGATCATCGGCTTTACGGACCTGCTGAGTAAAACGGCCCTCGAGGATAAGCAACGGAGCCACGTGGAGACGATTCACCGCAGCGGGCACTCGCTGTTGGAGCTGATTAACAACATTTTGGACTTTTCGAAGATCGAGTCGCGGGGCATCGAGCTGGAGTTCGCGCCCTTCGACGTGGAGCGTTGTGTCCTGGAAACGTTGGAAATGGTGATGATCCCGGCGCGGGCCAAGGGCATCGACATCCGGTATAAACTGGATGGAGAAAAGGCGAAGCGTTACTTGGGGGATGGGCACCGGTTGAAGCAGGTGCTGCTGAATCTGGTGAATAACGCGGTGAAGTTTACCCACCAGGGTTACGTGGAGCTTTCCCTGCGTTTTGAGCCGTCTTCGACGCCGGATCGCGATGTGGTCTGGTTTGACGTGACCGACACCGGCATCGGCATCCCGGAGGATCGTCGCTATCGGTTGTTTCAGCCGTTTTCGCAGGTCGATTCTTCGACCACGCGGAAGTATGGTGGCACGGGTCTGGGTCTGGTGATCTGTAAGCGCCTGGTGGAGAAGATGGGGGGCGATATTGCCGTGCATTCAGTCGAGGGAGAGGGGACGAGCTTCTACTTCTCGCTCATTTTACGACGTTGCACCGATGACTTGGCGGCAGAGGTGGTGGTCGAGTCGGCGCCGATTTCGCCGCAGTTTGGTCGGGAGCACCCGCTGAGGATTCTGGTGGTTGAGGATGATAAGAACAACCAGACCTTGATGGTCGAGGTGCTGAGTGGCCTGGGCTACACCTGCGATTTAGCGCCCGACGAAAAAACCTTCGTGTTGTTGATCAAGCAGCATTTTTACGACGTTATTTTGATGGATGTCCACCTGCCGGGGCGCAGCGGGCTAGAGATCACCCGGCAGGTGCGGGCCGGGGAATATGGCAACAAGCTGGCCGGGGTGTATATCTGCTCGGTCACGGCTTACGCGTTGCCAGAGGATCGCCAGCGTTGCCTGAGTTCGGGGGCCAACGAGTATCTCCCCAAGCCGGTCAACATGGCGCGTCTGCGCGATGTGCTGGCGATGGCCTACCAGGTTAAGCGGCAGAAGCGCGACAGTGCCCCGCCGTTTCCGTTGGGCCGAGCCGTTTCCGTCGAGGGGAGCTGACCAACCAGCGGTCGAGCGGTTGGCTGCCGTGCCCAGTTAGCGGGCACGGCGGGGATGGTCGGGGCAAGCATCGGCTCGGGGGGGGCGTTTTTTAACCTGATGGTTTGCTTTTTTCGCAAAATACAAGGTTATTACGGTTATAGGTTTAGGTCAGTTGCCTTGGGTTACAAAATGGTGAAAATGACGATCTTAACACGCTGCCAGCCGAGTCGGGGTGATCCAACACCTAGGATCTTCGCAAGTTTTCCCACGTAATTGGTGTTAACGTGATGTTTCT
>DAIQNO010000164.1:0-5823 GCA_036788355.1 Opitutales bacterium
GGGCCCTGCCCCAACACAGAACCTCATTGAGAGACCAGGGCGGCCAACTCCGCCGTCCGCTCGCGGGCGCGCTTCAGGCTGGGAGCCTTCGACGCGGCGCGCTCAACCGACCAGTCCTCGGCGATGAACTTTTCCAGCAGCTCGTTGTATTCCGGCCCGATCTTGGCGCGCCCGGTGGGGGTCATGCCTTGCCGGATGCTCCTCGGTGCTTTCTGGGCCAAGGAAATGAGAAACCCCTTGGGATCGCCCAACCTCTCCGGCTCCTGAGGCAAGCTGGACGGCTTTACTTTCAGAAACCCCGAGATGGCTTCGAAGTCTGCCAGCAGCCAAGCCTCGACCTCTCGCACGCAGATCCGAAACAGAAAGCCGCAACACGGTGGGCCGCCGAGCCACGTCAGCACTTTAGCACCGGGGCAGGGGTCTTGATCGAGATCCGTCAGCAGCAGAACCGGAAGACCTTTCAAGCCCATCTTCTGGTAGTTTCCGACTCTGCGCTTCAAGTTGCCGAAGCCCCGAGCATTGTCTTCCCGATAGACCGTCAACGCGGGATGCTCGCTGATCAAGCGGCGGCCAACCGCCAGCCCGGGGCGATCCTCAGCGGCCAGATACACGGTCGAGAGCATCACAACGCCAGGTGCAATTGGGCCGAGGTTTCCGACTTCACCGACGGTAGGAACACCTCGCCCACTGGGAGACCGCTTTGCAGCATAATGTCCTCCTGCCGATCGGTTCCCTTAACCTCCGTGCCGTTAGGCGTGGTGACGAGGCGGAGCACCTCGTCGGCGCCAATACTGGGATCGGACAGCAGAGCCTCGCTGTGGGTCGTCACCAGCACCTGGCGGCGCGTTTTGGCCTGAGCTTGGATCTTGCGGATCACCCTCGGCAGGTGCCGCACGATCTCTTCGTTAAGGGAGAGTTCCGGCTCCTCTAGCAGCAGCAGGGCGTTGCCCTCCATCAGCGACCACAATAGACCGATCAGGCGCAGGGTGCCGTCGGAGAGCTGGTTTTCCCGCTGCCAGGCCCCGGAAGGCCGCCAGTGCGTAAAGTTGGCCTCCAGGTGGAAAAGACCGGTCACCTTATCCTGCTCAAAGCGCAATTCCTTAAATTGGGGCAGCACCGTCGCCAGCGCTTTCTGGATGCGATTCAGGCGGGCCTGGCGGGTTTTCTCGGGGGTCGCCGCAATCCGCTGGAGGAAGCCCTGGCCAAAGGGGTCGCTCTCGATCACATTGCCCCCGATCTTCGAGCCATATTTCAGCAACTGCGGGACGAGGTGGAGGTAGGTGGTTTCGCTGAAAAAGTGCGACAGCTCTCGAAACTCGGCGTTGGCGTTGGTAAGCTCCAGGTGGCTTTGGGTCAGTTGCTCCGGATCCTTTTTATCCTGGGCGGTGGGACGCCTCAGCAGCTCTTTACCACCTCGGGTGACGACTTCCTTGGTGATCTTGATGCGATTATTGGCCCTTCCCTCTCCCTTAAAGCCGAGGTCGTAAACCCACTCGACATCGTCGTCAGAGCGCAGGGCCACCGTAAGCCGCACTTCCGTGTCGGTTCGGGCATTCAGGCAACGGAGCTTGGACAACCCGCCCCGCATCTCGGTAACGGCATTCTGGAGACCACCCCCTTGCGGTTTCTTCCCGGCCGGCAGGGCCACATCCCGCAAGAAACGCAGGGACTCCAGGAAATTTGATTTCCCCGCCGCATTGGCCCCGATGATGAACACCCGATCCCGAAGCGGCCCACTGTCGAGCTTCTGGAAATTCAGCCAGTTTTTGAGTTCAAGGTGGGTGATTCGCATCGCTTCCAGATTCCTTACCCCGTAATCAGCACCTTCAGCGATCCTATACTGCCCCCCGCATCACCGGCGCTACTCAGTGGCGGCGTGTTGGGCGAGGTAGGCTTCGGCGGCTTCGCGGGTGAGGATGTAGCGAGCCCCGCAGCGGGGGCAGTTGGCGGTCAGCGATTCATCGCCCTCGAAAAGGGCGTCGATGGTCGGGGTGAGCATCGGCGCGATCACGCGGAGCAGTTTTTCGCTGCTGCAGCCGCAACCCCAGCGATAGAGGCGCGTCTCCAGCAGGCTCAGCTCCTCCCGTTGGTCGAGGTCGATGACATCGGCCAGGTCAACCGACCGAAACCACGCCTCATCCCAGTCCGGGTGGGCGGAGAGGATCGCAAAGCGGTGCTCGGATAGCTGAAAAAACCGCGCCGGGCGCTGCTCGCTGCGCTCGTAAAATTGCTCAGCGGCCAGCAGGGGGTCGTTGCCCTCGAAAAAAATGTGGCTCTGCAAGGGCGTGCGGTTCCTCGGGACCAGTTCCTGGTAGAAGCTCTGCTCAGCGGCCACCTTGACGTTTTCGGTGAAATAGCGGCCCGCCACGGTGCTGTCTCCGGTATCGCCGACGAGGAACAGGTTGAGCGGCGGCTGCTGAAAGTTTAGCGTCCAACCGATGTGCTCATTGCGCGGATGGGAGGCGCAGTGCAGCGTGAAGGCGGCCAAGGCGGCCCGCAAGCGCCCGGCCGCCGCCGGGTCGTGCGCCGGCTGGTGGTGCTGCAAGTGAGCCTCCCACGCCCCGAAAAGCCCGCGAAAATCCCCGCGGGCCAGCAGGCAATGCCGCCCGCGCACGAAAAGCGATTCCACCGCGACGCTGGATGTCGCCAGCCCGCTACCGCCAACTTCAGCACCGGGCGAGACCCCCTCGGGGCCTCCCAGGTTGGAAATCGACCCCTCCTCGCCACCAGCCGGGCCGGTGGTCGTCAGCTTTGGCGGCCGCGAGGCCCCGCCGGTAGAATCAGCATCCGAGATCATTTCCGCAGAGCATCCAGCAAGATTGCGCGCTCCGCAAGTCCGATGCCACTAAGGGCCTAGCCACGCCCTTGGCCCAATCTGGCACGCGTCGCTGGGGGCACCCGCGTCCCCGCCGGTTCATTCCAAGGTGGGCGTTGCCGACGAGGACGTCCCTGGGAGCGCCGGCGTCCCCGCCGGCCTTTTTATGGTGGGACTTGCCGACGAGGACGTCGGCGTTCCCAGGCTGCGGCGCTCCCGTGGGCGGCGCTCCCGTGGGCGTCGGCGGTTCATCGTTAAACTTAGTTGATGGTCGGCCAGCCGTCTGTAAGAACCCTAAAAAAGTGCCAGGTTAGGCATTGACAACCCTGCATCCGAAGAGGGAACCTCCACGTTTCCCATCGGGCACCTCGAACGATCCCGTTCCGCATGCAGAATTTTGCCGAACAATGCACCGACATCGCTCGGTCACTCCTCGCTAACAACCTCGCCGCGATCAATGAAGATGGCAGCATCCAACCGGTGGGCGATGAGCCCTCCCGGCCAGATGAAGCCGGGCACGCGGCCTTGGCCATCGGGGAATACTACCGGCTGAATCAGGAGACGGTCTTTGAAGGGCGCGACCTCATCGACTTGGCAGCCCGCACGGTGACGGCCCAGGTCTTCGCCGAGTCCAAGCCCCTCAATGGCCTGGCCTATGCCTCCCTGGGGCTGCTGTCCTTTAGCCCGGCCAAAGAGCGCAACCCCGTCTGGGAGCGCCTTCTCGACCAGACCCGCGAGATGCTCGACCAGCGGCTCCTGCACGAGCAAGACTACCAAGACCACTACCAGGTCTTTAACATCGCCAAGTCGGTCTGCCGCTACTCTTTCGGGCTGACCAAAAAGGACGAAACGGGCGCGATGATCGACGCCTTTATCGACCGCCTGCAGCAGAAAAGTGCCCAAGGCTACCACGATGACTGCCCTGAGGGCCTCGGCGGTGCTTTCGACATCTACGGCATCCACGCTTTTGTTTTCTTGCGCCAGGCCCTCCAGCTGCACGGCAACGTCCACCTGCGGGAGCGCAAGCTGCCCACCCTGCGCACCAACGCGATTAAATACCTCAAGTTGCTGCCGGACCTGGTGCGCGACGACGGTCTCGGCTTCGCCTACGGGCGCTCCATCGGGGCCTACGGCCAGATGCACTGCATCAGCCTGATCCTCCAGGCCATCCGCGATGAGTGGATCGAGGATGCCGACCGCCCGAAGTATAACGACCTCCTGCGGCGCCTCTTTCAGTTCTTTTTCAGCACCTACCTCGACCACGAGCACGGTTACCTGATCATCCGCGACGCCGAGCGCCAGGCCTCACCGAAGCACACCACCCGCATCGCCAACTTCGATGCGGCCCGCTACCTCTGCCAGTGGTCTCGCCTCGCCACCGCCATCGGCGGCTCCCTCAACTCCAAGTCGCCCGAAAACCGGCGCGTCGGGCGGTTTAACCTCTTCGACAAGTCGAACCGCAAAGAACAGGGCGTCTTCCTCTTCCGCGACACCGAGAGCAACCTGCACTTTCAGATCCCCCTCATCGCACCCGGCCACGACACCGGCAGCGGGTCGCAGGCCTTCCCGCATTTTCCGGGGATCTTCGACTGGCCGTCTGACACCTACCTGCCGATCCTTCAGCCCGAGCTGACCCTCAACGGGCAGGCTTTCATCCCCTCTTATTACGGCCTGAAATGCACCACCGGCCTCGGGGCGCGCCAAGCGATCTTTTTTCGCTATGAGCAGCCCGACCTGATCACCAAGGAAGGCAAAATCGTTACCCAGCTCGGGAGCTGCAAAGTCTGCTGGACCATCTCGGGCGGGAAAATTTCCGTGGAATACGCCTACCAGTTCCGCACCCAGGTGACGATGGAGCACCTGCGGGTGGTCATCGCCGTCGGTGCCCCGCACTCATTTTACCGCTCCGGCCTCTCGCCGGCCCTCGGCCCGCAAGGGCAACGCCCTGTCGTGCTCAAGGACGACTTTCAGGCGGAGTGGGCTCAGCCGCAGGTGGTTTCAGAAGATCCCGCCTACCGCACCTTCTGGGGCAACCTCAACTACCTCCAGATCCTGGAGCGGAAACGCCCCCTGATCCTCCGACCGGGGCAGCAATACCGCCTCGCCCTGGAGTTAGAGCCCGACATTACCCTGGCCGAGTGAACCGCCTCGGGAATCCTGAAGATTCCTGTGGCCCAGGCCGGTAAACCCACCCGCCGTGGTTGTCCGGGGCAACGGCAATCCTACCTCCGGGAGGCGCGCTGCTCAAACTCGCGGAGTTTCTGATCGCGTAGGCGTTCCGTGTCCGCCGGGTCGCCCCAGCCTGGGCGATACAGGTAGATCCAGAGCGTGCTCTCCAGCGGCTCCACCCGTCGCCAACTTGGCTCGACCTCCAAGGGCGGCTGCTCCAGCCGGATTTCCACGGCAAAAAGGCCCAGCGTGCTGGTTGGTTCCAGGCTGGCCTCCCAGGAAACCTCGCGCTCACCCGGCAGGGCAAAAGTGCCGCCGTCCTTCAGTAGCTCCTCATCGGTGATCGCCGCGACCTGCCGCAGCACAAAACGCGCCTCCAGGTCGAGCTGATCCTGCCGCGAAATCCGCGTCAGCACCTCGACCCCCGTGGTCAGTGCCGCCGTAAAAGCCGCCGCCGCCAACGCGAAAACCCCGAGGGCCAACAACACCTCCACCAACGTGAACCCGCGCCGCGCCGTCCCCGGCAGTATACCTCCCGGCGAGGCCACCGAAGGAACCACCGGCAGTGTCGGCTGATGAAGGTGGCTCATGGCGAAGTTTTTCGCGTAACAGGGTCTCTCGTTGGCAGAACTCCCCACCAAGTCCCTTACGTTATCCCTCCAAGGCTCCCACACTCAACTGCATTTTGACCACCCATCCCATGACCCACGACGACGATTCCCCGTTAAATTGCGCCGCCCCTGGGAACACCACCCCTGGGAACGCCGACGTCCTCGTCGGCCCCTCCACCCTAGAAGACCCAGCGGGGACCGCCCCTGGGAACGCCGACGTCCTCGTCG
>DAIQNO010000165.1:0-5806 GCA_036788355.1 Opitutales bacterium
GCGACGCCGTATTCTTCGACCAGCTCGGCACCCAGGAATATCCGTGCTATGACGAAAGCCACGGCCACCCGGTCCCCTACGTCATGCAGAATGAAGGCAAACGCCGCGCGGTCGCCGAGCTGCGTGACTACTGCCGCCAGCGCAACCCGCAGATGGCCATCGGCGTGGAAATTTTTGCCGATTGCATCGGGGAGTCGTTCGACTTCGTCCACGGCCTTTACCTGCAAAGCAACATCGCCGCCAATCCCGATTATCAGCAAACTGGCCAGCGTCCGCAGGTAAGCTTCTTTATCGATTGGACCCGCTATGTATTCCCCGATGTCATCATCTCCGACCGTGACATCCGTGACGGGAACGATGTCGAACGCCGGGTCAACGACGCCCTCCTGCGCGGCCTTGTGCACGATGTGGAAATCTACCGTTGCCGCCGCACCATCGACGCCGTGCCGCACTACCAGGAGCACCTCGCCAAGGTCACCGCCCTGCGCCTGCGCCACGCTGACCTGCTGATGGAAGGCGACTACCGCGACACGCTTGGTTTTGCAATCGAAGGCGACGCGGAAGCCCGGGCCTTCGTGCGCGAGGATCGCATGGCCATCGTCGTCACTCAGAGCCACTTGGCCTCGGTGGAGGCGAGCGTCACCGCGCCGGGGTGGGTATTCGAAAACCATGACGCCGTCGGCGAGGCAAACGTGGTGTCGCAGCCTGACGGCACCTTGCGGCTGCAATGCCCGCGGCACAACTTGATCGTTCTCCTTTTTCATCGCGCATGAGCAACCATCAAACAGTGACCGATTTTATTCCCTCAGTCCCGTCCTGCATGGGGGCGGGAACTTGGGCGGGGCGGGTTTGGGTGCCTTCCAATCTCGCCCGAAATGGGATCGCCGGACCACGCGTAGTGACGTTGTGTGACAGCCGGGTGCTGGACGTTTCCCATGCGTTCGCCACCTTCGCCGAGCTGGTCAACACGCTCGATCCCGTGGGATCACTTCACATGGCGGCAAAAGATGCGCCTTCGCTGGGCATGGTTGGCGACATTCTAGCTGACTCTATATTCACCCGCAGAGCTGGGACCACGATGGACGAAAGCCGTGTGGTCCTGCTTGCCCCCAACGACATTCTCGCCACCAAAGCTTGCGGGGTGACGTTTATCCGAAGCCTGCTCGAGCGGGTGGTCGAGGAAAAGGCCAAGGGCGATCCCCTGGAGGCCGCCGCAGTGCGACGCACCATCCTCGAGGTGCTTGGTGATGATCTCTCCAAGGTCGAACCTGGCTCACCCCCAACAGTTGCCCTCAAGTCTCGTCTGATCGAGCAGGGAATGTGGTCGCAGTATCTGGAGGTCGGGATCGGTCCTGACGCCGAAATCTTCACGAAATGCCAGCCTATGGCCTCCGTCGGTTACGGAGCCCGGATCGGCGTGCTGCCCAGCTCCCATTGGAACAATCCCGAGCCCGAGATCGTGCTCGCGGTCTCCAAGCGCGGCAATATCGTCGGTGCCACGTTGGGCAATGATGTGAACCTCCGGGATTATGAAGGCCGCAGTGCCCTGCTTCTGGGCGAGGCGAAAGATCAAAACGGCTCATGTGCCATCGGTCCACTCGTCCGGCTATTCGACGAAACCTTCGACCTGGATGTCATCCGCCGATGCGAGGTGGCATTGAACATGGTCGGCGAGGATGGCTTCACCACCTTCGGGGCCAACCGAATGTCGGAGATCAGCCGCGATCCCCTCAATCTGGTGAGGCAGGCGGTCGGACCTCACCATCAATATCCCGACGGCTTCATGCTGTTTCTCGGAACCATGTTCGCACCGACGGAGGATCGTAACGGACAGGGCGGAGGGTTCACTCATCACCCCGGCGACCGGGTCGAAATCTCCACGCCCGAACTCGGGGCTCTGGTCAATTGGGTGGATCACACCGATGCTATCCCACCGTGGACCTACGGGATCACCGAACTGATTGCCTACCTGAAAAAAAACGGAACCCACTTATGAATACTGAACTCAACGGACTTTCCAACATCGGCAACGCCCACGGAGCGCCGGGTGGCGCGACATTCCAAGCATGCAATCCCGCCACGGGTGAAGCACTGGAACCGCACTTTCATGAGGTGCACCCGGAGGAAATCGACCGTGCCTGCAAGCTGGCTGCGGAGGCCTTTCCGATCTATCGCAGCCTTTCCATTGCAACCCGGGCTGCGTTCCTGCGCACCATTGCCGCCCACATCGAATCCATCGGCGATGTTTTGAGCGAGCGGTTCACTGCGGAATCAGGGCTGCCACGCGGACGCGCCGATGGCGAACGCGCCCGCACCTGCGGCCAATTGCGCTTGTTTGCCGACGAAATTGAGAAGCCGGATTGGAACCACCCACGGATCGAGCGGGCGCAACCCGATCGTCAGCCGCTGCCCAAGCCCGACATGCGGATGCGCTACATCCCGATCGGCCCCGTGGCGGTCTTTGGTCCGGCCAATTTCCCGCTCGCCTTCAGCACCGCCGGGGGCGACACCGCCAGCGCACTGGCGGCCGGGTGTCCCGTGATCGTGAAAGCTCATTCCAGCCATCCCGGGGTTTCGGAACTGGTCGGCAGGGCGGTTCTCCAAGCCGCCCGAGACACCGGAATGCCGGAGGGGGTTTTCAGCATGCTATTTGGCAGCGGAAGAACGGTCGGTAAAGCGTTGATCTCTCATCCTGCAGTGAAAGCCGCCGGATTCACCGGAAGCGAAACCGCTGGTAGGGCACTCTTCAACCTGGCTGCCGCACGGCCCGAACCGATCCCGGTCTTCGCGGAAATGAGCAGCATCAATCCCGTGCTGATCCTCCCCGGTGCGTTGGAATCGCGTCATGCGGAGATTGTTGAAGGACTCTACGCTTCGCTGACCGTGGGTGTGGGTCAATTCTGCACCAATCCGGGTTTGATTCTGCTGCCGCAAAGTGAAGCTGCCGAGCGGTTCGCGACTGACCTCGGTGCAAAGCTCGGCGCCCATCAGGCCCAACCGATGCTCAACCGGGAAACGCACCGATCCTACTTGGAAGGGATCGCGAGGCTTGGCGGAATCGCGGGTGTCGAGATGCTCGTCAAGCCCGCCGACCACTCACCGGCATGCCACGCCCTGCCCGGCCTTTTCCGGACGACCGCAGACACTTTCATCCGGGAACACTCCCTGCACGCAGAAGTCTTCGGACCCGCCACGCTTCTCGTGAGCTGCGCGAACCCAGGGGTGATGGCGGAGGTCGTCTCTGCGTTGGGGGGGCAACTCACCGCCACCCTTCACGCGACCACCGAAGAGCTCACGGATAACGAGCCCTTGCTCGCCCTGCTGGAAAGCAAGGCCGGACGGATCGTCTGCAATGGCTTTCCCACCGGGGTGGAAGTCTGCGGCACCATGGTCCACGGAGGCCCCTATCCCGCCACTACTGACGGACGGTTCACCTCGGTGGGCACACGTGCCATTGATCGCTTCCTGCGCCCGGTTTGCTATCAAGATTACCCCGAATCTATACTTCCCAAAGAAATCGCAGGGTAAATGAAATCAGCACCACCAACAGTCACCTGGCTGGGTCAGGGCGGTTACCTTTTCGAGAGTGGCGGGACCCGCCTGGCCATTGATCCTTATCTAAGCGACTCACTGGCTCCCCGTGGCTTCACACGGCTGTTTCCGCCTCCCATCACGGCTGAGGCGTTATGCCCGGATTTTGTTTTCTGCACGCATGACCATGGCGATCATCTCGATCCAGAGACCATCAAGGAAATAGCAGGCCAGCATCCTACAACGCAGTTCTGCGGCCCGTCTTCCGTGCAAGGCCATCTCGGAAAACTCGGGATCGCCGCGGATCGCATCCTTCCCATCGATACTACTTCGCAAATCCAGCTCGGGGGCCTTTCCCTTACTGCCACCCCGGCTTGGCACAGCGATCCTGATGCCGTGGGTGCAATCCTGCGGGTCGAGGATCTGGTTATTTACCTGACCGCCGACACGATTCTTCATCCGGACCTGATTCCTCAGGTGCAGACCCGGCTCGACAGGGCTCCCGACCTGCTCCTCACCTGCATCAACGGAAGGCTGGGCAATATGGGAGCGGCGGATGCCGTGACGCTCGCCAAGGCGCTGAAACCAAGACTTTCCATTCCCATGCACTACGGGATGTTTGTCGAAAACACCGCCGATCCGGAGGAATTCGTCAACGGTTGCAACGGCGCAGGGCTTGTTGCCAGGACGCTCGAAGTCGCCAAACGCTATCAGCTCTCGGAACTTTTTGCATAATCGCTTAGATCATGAAAATCACCGCCATCCGGCCGTTCGTTTGCGATGCCTACCGCACCAATTGGACCTTTGTCGAAGTCGAGACCGACGCTGGCCTTACCGGCGTCGGCGAGGCGACGCTGGAATACCGCGAGCAAACGGTGGTGTGCGCTTTGAGCGAACTTGGCCGCACGTTGATGGGGCGCGACCCTTTTCAGATCGAGGCGCTTTGGCACGAAATGTTTCGCGAAACCTATTTTCGAGGAGGGCCGGTTTACATGAGCGCCCTCTCGGCGGTGGAAATGGCGTTGTGGGACATCAAAGGCAAGGCGCTTGGAATTCCGGTTTACGAACTGCTTGGGGGCAAGGTCCGCGATGCCATTCCGTGTTATGCCAACGGGTGGTTCGCGCCAGCCAAGACCCCGGCGGAGTTTGCCGAAAAAGCAGCCAAGGCAGCCCAAGCCGGTTATCGCGGTCTGAAATGGGATCCGTTTGGTGCTGCCTATCTGACCCTCGACAAACCCGCCCTGCATGCCGCGTTGGAATGCATTGAAGCCGTTCACGCCGCCGTGGGCGACTCGGTCGAACTTCTCATCGAAGGTCACGGACGTTTCGACATCCCGACCGCCATCCGTATCGCCCGTGAATTGGAACGCTTTGATGTGCTCTGGTTTGAAGAACCGCTGCCGCCCGGCAACCTCGCCGCCTTGCGCGAGGTCAAAGACCGCGTGCGCATCCCCATTGCCGCTGGAGAACGACTTTACGGGCGCTGGGATTACCGCGAATTTTTCCAGATCCTGCCCGCCGACTTTCTGCAGCCCGATCCAAGCCATGTGGGAGGGATCGGAGAACTCAAAAAAATCGCCGCCACCGCCGAGACGCATTTTCTCTCCGTCTGTCCGCACAACCCGAGCGGCCCGGTGGCCAACGCCGCCAGCTTGCAGCTCGCCGCCTGCGTGCCGAATTTCTTCATTTTGGAAACCATGGCGGCCGATGTGCCCTGGCGTCCGGAGATCACCGATGAAGCGGTGCATTTCGAAAACGGCCTGATGCACATTCCCTCGGCTCCCGGTTTGGGCATCGCACTCAACCACGAAGGCATCGCCGCCCATCCCTACCAACCGCACGACCTGCGGCATTACAAGGGCACCCTCACCGACATCCGCCCTCCGGACGCCACCAAGAGTTTTGGATAGCGGGGCCGGTCTCTGACCTACTACACGCCCAAGCTTCAGCAAGCCTTGCGAAGAACCTGCTGCTGTTCTAATTCCCGGCCAAGCTTCTGCATGGCATCGCGATGGAGTTGGGCCACTTTGCTGCGGGCCTCGGCGGTGCGCTCTCTTGCAGCGGAAAGATTTTGCGCCCACGAGCAGGCTGCTTCCGAAAACCGTTCCCGATCCCCGGCCTGATCAAAATCAAACAGCCAATCTTCCAGGCCGATGTCCCGCCACATGAACCCTTTGGAAGTCTGCTCGGCCCAGCGGATCACCATGGCCGGGATGCCGTTGCCGATGCACATGATCGGACTGTGCATCTCGTGGCCAAAGAGCCCTGCCGAACG
>DAIQNO010000166.1:0-5803 GCA_036788355.1 Opitutales bacterium
CCCCAACGGGGCGAAAGGATATAGCCCTGGGTGGAGCGACGCAGGAGCGCAACCCAGGGAAAACGGTTGGCCTGAGCACCAAAGTCCTGAAAGGACGACACCTTGGTGGCGCAATCGCCTTGCCCGCATGGTGCGCGATTCCATTGGGAAAACAACTGACCAGATTTCTGTCGCCCTTTCAGGGCTTGTGGAACTTTGAACGCCGATAGACCCAGGGTTACGCTTCGCTGCACCCTGGGCTAAGTCCTTGCGCCCCGTTGGGGCTGGGATTCAGGGGCCGGACTTAGCTCGCTGGGCACTAGCCAGTCGCCATACCCACAAAAAAACGGCGAGGGAAAACTCCCTCGCCGTCTGCTTTAGAAATCCAGTTCCGTCTGCGAAATCGCTAACTAGGCGCGGCGACGCACCAGGAACAACGCAAGACCCGCAGCCGCGATCAAAGAAGCGTTGGCTTCTGGGATGGCGGTGCCGGTGCCCTCGATCACCAGGTTGTCAAACGAAGCCGAGAAGTCGTTATCCATCGAGACCGAGAAACGAACCACGTTACCAGCGGTCAGATCTTGGAGACTGGCAAAGCCCGTGAGATCGTAAGTATAGGAGGCGATCGAATTCCGGGTAGCGGTCAATGCCTGGGAAGCGACGATGGCGGTGGCAGAGCCAAAGCCAGAACCGGTATCAACTTGAAAGAAGACCCCAAAGTTGCGGGACGAAGCACCGTTCTTGGCGGCATCGATCGAGAAATCGGTCAGGTCGAGGTCTGTGGTGCTACCGCTGACGGTCATATCCACAAAAAATAGACGACCGTTGTTGAACGCCACAGTTGGGTTAGTGCTGCCGCCCACTGGGTCGAGGGTCAACACCGGTGCCGTGGCGAAATTGTCCGGTGCCGCAGGGCCAGCGATAAGGATGGAAGCGTTAGATCCAGCGGTGAGGTCGGATCCAGTCACAAGGGTAGCGACATCGGCGGAAAAGTCCGACATATCATAGCTGAGAATGATGGCTGCGGAGGAGGCAGACATAGCCAAGGCAGATGCCCCGGCGAGAGTGATAAGGAGTTTTGAAAACTGCATAATATTCAGTAGTTGAGGTTTAATGGGGACGCCGCGGAAACGCGACTGACTGAAGATTCTGACAAACTTGTCGTGAAGACGAGCACCTCAAGCTGATACTCGTAGCAGATCATGGAAGATTTGGAAAAAACCGAGGAACTCGGCGATGATCGCTGGGGGGAATCCTTCCAGGCCGATGATCGATCGGTGACCCTCGCGGCGGTCGCGGCGCGGGCGGGCGTGGGTAAGATGACGGCATCACGGGCCCTGAATGGGACTGGCTACGTGGCGGTCGCGACCAAAGAACGGGTGCTGGCGGCGGCAGCGGAGCTTCGCTACCGCCCTAACCCGATGGTGCAAACGCTGATGGCCGGGGTGCGGCGGGGGAAGGTTCCCTTTCGCGGAAACCTCGCCTGGGTCACCAACCGCCCGGAGGGCGAGGCCGCAGATGAGTCCACCGCTGAAGTCGAGGCTGGTGCCTGCCAACGAGCCCAGACGCTGGGTTTCGCCCTGACGATGCTGCCCCGTGCGGCCACGGACCGACCAGTAGAGCAGATCCGCCGGATCTTGGTCGCTCGGGGCGTGCAGGGCGTGGTGATCGGCAGCCGCCCCCCAGGGCCGCCCACCATCGACTTCCCGTGGGACGGCTTTGCCCTGGCCACGATCGGGCAATCGCTCTCGGTGCCGCCGCTCCATTACGTGATGGCCCACCACTACCACTCCATGCAGCGGGTTCTGGACGAGCTCACCCAGCGCGGCTACCGGCGGTTGGGGTTCCTGCATCAAAAAGCCCTCGACTACCTGGGCGACCGCGCCGGGTTAATGACCTTTCACCACCATTGCGTGCAGGTTGGCCTTGATCCCTCCCGCCATGCGGCGACTTACGATGGCTGGGCCTTTGGCGACTACCGCCGCTGGGTGGAACGCAACCAGCTTGACGCCGTGATCGGCGACCTGCCGTTCCCCTGTTCCTACCTGGGTGATGAGGGCCTGGCGATCCCGGAAGAATGTGCCTACGCCACCGTGAGCTGGCGCCCGCGGCTGGCGCACGTCACGGGCATCCGCGCCCCCCACGCATCCCTCGGCTCAGCGGCGATTGACCTCGTCACCGCGCAAATCTACCGTAACGAAGTCGGGCCGCCGCAGCGAGTCAAAGCACTCCTGTTAGAGGGCGACTGGGTCGAGGGTGCGACCTGCCCGGACCTCACCGCTCGAAAGGTGCCGCCAGAACATTCCACTGTTGACGCTTGAAGTCGCCGCCGGTGGCATCTTGGCACTCCGGCAACCCATTCCTTCCCATGATCCCCACCGACCCCCCATTTCAGCTCCCCGCAGCGGCAACCGGCCCTTTGGCGGACGCCTCCGCTGGCGGTCTTGCCGTGACGGCTACCCCAGGCGCCGATCCTGCTCGCGATCTGGCGCCAGGCCTGCGGTATCGGCGGGTGGTGTTAAAGTTTTCGGGCGAGGTTCTGGGCAACCGCCGGACCGGGGAGGCGATTGACGCCGCCGTGCTGACCAAAGTCTGCGAGGATATCCGCACCGTTCACCAGCTCGGGGCCGAGGTGGCAGTGGTGGTGGGCGGGGGTAATATCTTCCGCGGGCAGCTCGGCCACACCCAGCGAGGCGTAGATCGGGCGACCGGCGATCACATGGGGATGCTGGCCACCGTCATCAACGGCTTGGCGATTATGGACTGCCTGGAGCAGATGGGCGTGCCCGTGCGGGTGCAAAGCGCCATCGCCATGCACCAGGTCTGCGAGCCGTTCATCCTCCGACGAGCCCTCCGCCACCTGGATAAGGGGCGCGTCCTGGTCTTCGTCGCCGGCACCGGTAGCCCCTATTTTTCGACCGACAGCACGGCCGCCCTCCGGGCCAGCGAAATCAAGGCCGAGGTCATCCTCAAGGCCACCAAGGTCGATGGCATCTACACCGCCGACCCTGTCCTGGACCCCGAAGCCCTCCGCTTTGACACCCTGACCTTCGGCGAGGCCATGCGGCGCGAAATCGGCGTGATGGACGGCACCGCCTTTGCCCTCTGCCGGGACAGCAAAATCCCCATCATTGTCTTCAAAATGGAAGAACCCGGCGCCCTGGAGCGCGCCCTGCGCGGTGAACCCGTCGGCACTTTAGTCCACGGGTAGGGGCAGGTGAGGTGAGCAAAAAAATACCCCGCCTCCAGTCAACGCCGCGATGGACGGGAGAGGGAGGTTCGGGGTCTACAGATGAATAATCTCCCGACGTTCTGCTTGCGTCAAGCGTGTTTTTCCTAGGCCATTCACAACAATGTGATAGAGACGGCTTGGAGGAGGGGTCAATTTCGCCAGTAACACGACGGGCAGCCCGTTGGCGCGCTGAGCCCAAGGTTGCGCTAGTCGCTGGGAGCACCGGCGTCCCGGCCGGTCTATTCTCAGTTGAATGGCCGACGATGACGTCGGCGTTCCCAGGGGGTCGCTCCCAGGGACGTTTTTCCGGGTTTCTTTTTTCGGCGAGGTGCGCCAAGCTCTTGTCGATGGCCAGTTTCCCTACCTCAGATGTCGATTTAGCAGTTTTGGCGCGGCGCGTGGCCGCTGGGCTTAGCCAGCACGTCGCGATCTATCCGGTGCCTCCGGTGCCTTCGGCGGAGCTGGAGGACGCGGTCGCTAGCCTGGTCAACGCCACGGAGCGCGAAAACGCCGCCCGGCGCAACCTGGAGGCCGCCAACACCGCCCGCCAACACGCCGCCGAGGTCTTGAAGGAAAAGACCAAACTGACGCTCACCTACGCTGAGTCGGCAGTCGATTTTGACGATGCGAAACTGCGGCTGCTCGGTTGGGAAGGTCGGAAGCCCCGCAAGGCCCTGGTGCCTGGCCCTCCACGTTCCCTGGAGTTGGTGCGCGTGCAGGAGGGCATTATCGAGCTGGATTGGAAGAAACCGGGCACCGGCGGGGATGCCCAGAGCTACCGCATCGAGGCCCGCAAGACCACCGAGGAGCGCTGGATGCTGAAGGGCTTTTCCCTGCACAGCGATTGCGTCTTGCACAACCTGGAGCCCGGCCAGGCCCATCAAGTTCGCGTCATCGCCGTGAATAAAATGGGCGACGGTGAGCCCTCGGAAGCGATCGAAGTCGCCCTCTAGCGGGTGTTTCGCGGGACTGGCCGAGGAGCGCGTCGCCGGCGCAGTGCTCCCGGAGGTGTGGGGCGGGTTGCCGCCGGAGGAAATGGAGGTTGCCGATTGTGCCTGACGTCCGCAGCGTCGGGGGCTCAACACAGGGGGTAGCAACTCGGGTAAGGGTCATGGAGGTTATCTTTATGGGAACAGGCACCTCGCAAGGGGTGCCGATCATCGCGCACGAGAACCCTGGGCTCGACTTGGCGGACGGTCGTAACTGGCGCACCCGTAGCAGCATCCACGTCGTGATGGGGGGGCACCACATCCAGGTCGATGCCGGCCCGGACTTTCGGATGCAGTGCCTCCGGGAAGACATCCGGCAGATTGACACCTTCATCCTGACGCACGGCCACGCCGATCACGTGCTGGGGATGGACGATCTGCGGCGCTTCTGTGACCTTCGCGAGGCTGAACCGCTACCGGTTTACGCCAGTGAGGAGGGCGAGCGGCGCATCCGGGCGATTTACCCCTATGCCCTGGGCCCCAAGCCGGCCCAGCGCGGCTACCCGGTCTTCGCAGTGCAACCGATGCCACCCTGCCTCGACCTGCCGGGTGGCACCGTGCGCTCTTGCCTGCTGCCCCACGGCCCGATCGAGACCCTCGGCCTGGTCTTCGAGGAAACCGCCACCGGTGCCAAGTTCGCCTACTTCAACGACTGCGCCTGCGTCACCGAAGAGGGTTTTGCCCTAGCCGCCGGGGCGCAGGCAGTCGGCCTGGACGCCCTCCGCCTCAATCCCCACCCGAGCCACATGACCGTGTATCAGGCCATTGAGGCAGCCGCTCGCCTCAGCGTTCCGGCGGCTTACCTCACCCACCTGACCTTTCAGATCGACCACGCTACCTGGACGCCCCGACTGCCCCCCGGCGTCCACCTCGCCTACGACGGCTTGCGGGTGGTGCTACCGCCTCGGTAGAGGGCGTCGTTGAGTTGGCAAGGCAGGGTGCCGCAGGGGGCGCCAGGTCGATTACGCTGGCAGGATTCCGGGGGGACAGTAATCTGCTGAACGCGATGATTCTGCACGCTGAGATTTTACCCTGGAGCCGCGAGGCTGGCCACCAAGTCGCTCCTACGGACGACAGAACGCCCGATCGGGAAGAGCACGCCACCCCAGGGCCGCTGCCAGTGGTGGTCTTGCACGGGCTGCTGGGGGCATCGCGGAATTGGCGGGCGTTGGCGCGGCGGTGGCAGGCTGCGCGGTCGGTGGTGCTGATGGATCTGCGGAACCACGGGGCGTCCCCGCACGCGCCGTCGATGGCATGGGAAGAACTGACGGGTGACGTAGCGGAAACGGTGGCCGGGCTCGGGCTGTCGCGGGTGTTGCTGGTCGGGCATAGCCTGGGCGGTAAAGTCGCGCTGCGGTTGGCTCTCGACCGGCCCGCGGTGGTTGCGGCAGTAGCGGTGGTCGATATTGTGCCCAAGGCCTATCCGCCCTATCATTCCCGCGATTTCGAGGCCATGCTGAGCCTCGATCTGGCACGCTGCCGCTCACGGCAGGATGCCGATCTCGCACTCTCGGAAGCGGTGCCCGACTGGGCGCACCGGCAGTTTCTGCTCAGTGCCTTGCGGCGCGAGGCTGACGGCACTCTCACCTGGGGCATCCCTCTG
>DAIQNO010000167.1:0-2572 GCA_036788355.1 Opitutales bacterium
TACGGTATTTTTGGGAACTAATGTGTTCACAGGGCGGGACGAAGTGACCCTCACATTCAACGACCCGCGTGCACTAACGGAGGGGGTATCGGTTTCCTACCGAGTGGCGTTGAGTAATATCCGGGGCGTTCGGATTGAGAACGTACCGTTTACCTTAACGGAACCTGAGGCTCCGTTGGCAACTTCGGTGAATGGCGATGTGGTCACGGTGGTGAGTCCGGTTCCAAAGGCGGGATTGTTCGCCATTCGTCGGTTCGGTGTAAACTTGCCGGGGAATCCATTTAATGCGGAGTTTCTGAGCGATACTCCGGAAGTATCGAACGTGGTGATTGAGCCCGCGGCGACGGATGTTAACGGTAATCCTACGGGACCAGACTTGGTGCAATTTAGTTACACCACGACGGGGTTGATCCTGGGCGATGTGTTGACTTTCCGTTCGATCAACGGGGTTGGGGTGGAGACGGTTCCGGTTCCTTTCCTTGGGCCGGTGAGTGGTTTCACGGTGTCGTTAGCGCCATCAGGGACGAGTGCGGCCTTGAGCTTTAGGTCTCCGCGCCCTCAAGGTGCTTCATTACAAGTCTTCCGGAGCATCAACCTGGCACCTTTCGCGCTGCTTTCGGCGATCTCAGCCGATGACCCTGTAGCGACTCCTGGGGTGACGGTTGGGTCAGGGTTACGTCCGCTCTTCAACTTCGAGGACAACAGCCTTGCGCGGGTGCCAGGGGACTCGGTCAGGTATCGGGTTGATGCGGTCAGTTCTGACGGGTCGCGCTCGTTCGGTGATCCGGTTGGTGCCCAGGTTCCCTTCCCGGCTCCTTGAGGTTCTGGGGTGGTCGGTTAATGATGGGGTCATCGGTGCTGCCCGAGGCCCCGAGTGCGGAGGGTTTCGCTGCTTAAACGGAATCCGATTGGGAGCTTGAAAAGCCGGTTTCCGGAATCGCCAGTGGGCAGGGATGGGGGTTTCATTGCTGAGATGGCCGAGGTTATCGAGGGCACTTTGGAGCGGATTCTTTTTGCCAATGAGGAGACGTTTTACACGGTCGGGAAGTTGCAGGTGATCGGTGGCCGGGAGCCGATCGTGGTGGTCGGGAGGCTTCCAGGGGTGCAGTGTGGGGAGAGTTTGCGGCTGACGGGCACCTGGGAGCGGGATCGCGAGCATGGGCGGCAGTTTCGGGTGGAGTCGTTCGAGAGTCGGCTGCCGGCGACAGTTCACGGCATCAAGCGGTATCTGGGCAGCGGGATGGTGCGGAACATTGGGCCGAGTTTTGCGGCCAAAATTGTCGATCACTTTGGGGAGGCGACGTTGCAGGTGATTTCGGAGCAGAGTGGCCGTCTGCGGGAGGTGCCGGGGATCGGCGTGCAGCGGGCGCGAGCGATAAAGGCAGCTTGGGACGAGCAACGGGCCTTGCGCGACGTGTTGATGTTTTTACAGCAATATGGCGTCGGAACGGGGTTGTGCCTGAGATTGGTGCGGGCCTATGGGTCGGAGGCGGCGGTGATCGTGCGTAATGACCCTTATCGGGCGGCACGAGAGGTGCCGGGGATCGGTTTTGCGACGGCCGATAAAATCGCCTTGAATCTGGGTCTGAAGACGGACTCGGCGGCGCGGCTGGAAGCGGGGTTGTTGTTTGCGCTGGGGAATTGGGAAGAGGAGGGCCACACCGGGGCGGATCTTTTTTCGCTGACCGGATCGGCGGAAAAGTTGCTGGAGGTCGGGGCGGAGGTGCTGGTGCCGGTGGTGGAACGGCTGGTGGCCAAGGGGATGTTGCTGAAACTGGAGGCGGGGCGGCTGACCCTTTTTCAGCTACCGAAAACGGCGGGGGCGGAGCGGACGGTGGCCGAGGCGATCCGCCGGTTGGCGGAGGGGCCGTCTGGTCTGCCGCCGCTGGCGATTGATCGGGCGGTGGAATGGGCCCAGGAGCGCGCAGGATTCACTTTCGCGCCGGAGCAAGCCGAGGGGGTGCGCCAGGCACTGCGCCACAAGGTGTCGATCATCACGGGTGGGCCGGGGACCGGAAAGACGACGATCTTGCGGGCGGTGGTGGATATTCTGCGGGCGAAGGGGGTGCGGTTGATTGCCGCGGCTCCGACAGGTCGGGCCGCCCAGCGACTCAGCGAGAGCACCGGGGTCACGGCCTTTACGCTGCACCGGCTGGCGTTGCGGGCGGAGGGCAAGGGCAGCGCCGGAGCCGCCCAACGGGGCGACAAGGTCGGCACCGTAGTGATGCGCGAGCCTCCGCCGCTACTGAAAGAGGCGGTTTTCGTGATTATCGACGAGACGTCGATGGTGGACATCCTGCTGGCGGCGCGGACCTTTCGCCACCTGCATCGCCGGGCACACCTGCTGCTGGTGGGGGATACTCATCAACTACCGAGCGTGAGCGCGGGAAACGTGCTAGGCGATCTGATTGCCCATGCCGAGGCCAGCAGAGCCGAGGGTTAAGGCGGTTGGCGGTCTCGGTGGAAAGCGGGATCGGTAATCAAGTCGCAGGAGGGTGCGGTTCGGGTGCGGTGTTCCGGTCGGGTCTATGCGGTGCGGGCCGATTTCTCGATGGTGAGGCGGAGGCCGAAG
>DAIQNO010000167.1:2582-5704 GCA_036788355.1 Opitutales bacterium
GGAAAGCGGGATCGGTAATCGAGTCGCAGGAGGGTGCGGTTCGGGTGGGGTGTTCCGGTCGGGGATACGGTCGGGTCTAGGCGGTGCGGGCCGATTTCTCGATGGTGAGGCGGAGGCCGAAGAGCCAGGCTTGCACGAGGGGCACGAGAAGCACCAGGGGCAGCCAAGGCAGGCAGCCGCAGAGCAGTTTTGCGCCCGGCTCGGCCATGGCGGCGAAGACCAGGGTGATCAGACCGGAACCTGCCAGCAGGATGCCCCAGGGAATGGCTCGCTTGGCGAAATAGGCGAATTGCCGTGAAGCGGCGGGCGGTTGGGCCGGGACGGGCACTGAGGTGGGAGCGGCGGTGGCGCCGGGAGTCGCGGCAGCAAGACTTGGGGGAAGCGCGGGGCGGCGAAGCTGGCGCCAGAGGCTGCCGAGAGGCCCAAACTGGGTCGCGAGCAGGCCGAGAAGCGTCAATCCGAGGCCGAAGGTGCCGTTATACCACTCCATTCCAGAAATATCAGCGAAGTTGCCCATTGGAGGCAACTCTGCCGCCTGGAAATGCGCCTTTACATCGCGATAAACTTAGGATCGGGCCGCAGTGTCTCCTATACGGGCGGCTCGCGGCTGATCCCGCCGATACTTGACGCCGCGTCGCGAAGCCAACTAGACTCGGCACGTGACAATTTTTGAGCGGATCATGGCGGGGGAGGTTCCCGCGAAGCTGGTTTACGAGGATACTCAGTGCGTCGCACTCAGGGACATCGCTCCGCAAGCCCCAACGCACCTGCTGGTGGTGCCGAGGCGACGGCTGGAGCGTATCGGTGCGGCGACGGAGGCCGACGTTGGGCTCTTGGGGCATCTGTTGTGGGTGGCGGGCCAGCTCGGTCGCGAGCACGGCCCCGGCGGGTTCCGGATTGTGATCAACCACGGGGCCGACGGCGGTGAGTCCGTGCCCCACCTGCACCTGCACGTGTTGGCAGGACGTCCGTTGAGCTGGCCACCTGGCTGAGCGACGGCGGGGTTCAAGGTCTGCCAGGGAGTCGATTTTCGGCACGATCCGTGCCGCGGGCTTGAGGTTTGGCGGTGCGTCGGTCAGCCTTCGGGGGAATGTGCCCGCTTTCGCAAGAGTTTACGCTGTTTTGGACGGCGGCGGGGTTGCTGTTGGCGGCGGTGGCGGTGGCTCTGGTAGCGGTATTGCGCCCCGATCGGCACCAATCGAGCGATTTCGGCGAAGACCCAGAACTCGGCGCGGAGGATGACCTCTCAGTGCCGAGGTTGGCACCATCCAAGCCGCTCAAGGGGTCTGCACCGGGAGGCTCGACGGGGGTGTTCTGGGCCTTGCTGGGTGGGGGCTTGGCCTTTCAGACGCTCGCGCTTTACGTCCGGGGAGATTGGCGGGGACAGCTACCCGTGACCAACCCCTTCGAGACCTTGCAGGCCATTGTGTGGGTGACAATGGTGCTCACGGTGCTGTTGCGGGCCAGTTTGCCGGTAGGGTTGCTGACGTTGTTCGGGTGCGGACTGTCCGCGCTGTTGTCGGTAGTGGCGCTGGCGATGCCCCATTGGGACGATTCGGCGGCGGCCCATGGCACCGGGCTGGCCGCTGGCGCGGCGGCGAGCCCGTGGGTCTCCCTGCACGTGTGGCTGGCCGTCGTCGCCTATGGGATGTTCGCGGTGCTGACCGCCACTTCCGCGATGTATCTCCTCCAACACTACAGCCTGAAGCGCGGATGGTGGGGGGCCTTTTTCGCCAAGCTGCCGTCGGTGCGACTGCTGGAAGGCTTCAACCAACGCCTGCTGTTGGCGGGTTGGCTGGTGCTGACTTTGGCCGTGCTACTGGGCTTGCTGAATATGATCGCCGTGCCCGGCGGCGTCGGCGGGGTCAAGCTGGCCGTGGTGACGCTGTTGTGGGGCTCTTACCTGGCCCTGTATCGCCTGCGGCAACGGGGCACCCTCCGGGCGAGTCAGTTTGCCGGTGGCAGCGTCGGGGTATTTCTGATCGCCGTGTTGGCCTTGTGGCCACTGACCAACCGACCCAACGAAGGCGGGCCGTGGGCAGGGCCAATCGGTGGCGAGGTCGGGGCCGGAGAGCACTTTGAAAGCCCGCAGGCCCAACCTGAAGTCGATGGCCTGACGGATGGAGATGGCCCCCGTGAGCCCTCTTCCCCGGTCGGCCCTGGGCAACCATGATGGCCGACGAGGTTACTTTTTGGGTGGCTGGCTGCAGCCACCACCAGACGGCGTTGGGTGAGCGTGAGCAGCTCGTGATCCCACCGGAATGCCTCGCCGGGGCCCCAGCCGCAGCCCTCCGCGAAGCCCTCGGCGGGGGTGAATTGATGATCCTGGCCACCTGCAACCGCGTTGAGTTCTACGGCACCGGCCCCCTGCCCTCGCTCGAGCCCGCCGACCACCGGTTCCGCGCGTTGGCAGAGCCCGACTCCGGTGACTCGGCAGAGCCCGGCAAGGCCGACGACCCCGCGCGGAACGCCCGCGAGAGCCCCGTCGCCCCCCGCGTGGCGGCGGTGGCGGAAGCCCTGCAGAAGCAGCTACCCAGTGATTTTTCCTGTCAGCTCTTTGCCCAACAAGGTTACTTTTACCAAAACGAGGCGGCGGTGCGCCACCTCTTTGCGGTGGCGGCCGGCCTGGACTCCCAGCTCCTCGGTGAGACCGAAATCACCGGACAGGTCAAGGCTGCCTACCAGCGGGCCACCGACGCGGGAATCGTCGGCCCCACCCTGCACCGCCTGCTCCAAAAGGCCCTGCAAAGTGCGAAGTGGGTGCGCTCAGAGACCGCGATCGGCCGCGGCCAAGTCAGCCTCGGCAACATCGCCGCCGAGCTGGCCGAGCGGGCCTGCGGCAACCTCGCCGACGTTTCCGTGCTCCTGGTCGGCACGGGCGAGATCGGGCGCGGCATCACCCAGGCCCTGGTCAGCCGCGGAGCCCGTCGGCTCACCATCACCGGGCGCAACGCCATCCGCGCTCGGGCCGTCGCGGAGCAGTTCGCCGGGGCCCCCATCCTGCCCTTTACCCACCGCGATCGGGCGGTTGCCTACAGCGACGTGGTCATCGCCTGCACGGGCGCGCCCGAGGCCGTCTTGGGGGCCGCGATGCTCCGCCGGGCCTTTGCTGAGCGCCCCCA
>DAIQNO010000168.1:0-5686 GCA_036788355.1 Opitutales bacterium
TTGACCTAAGCCGTTGATACGCCACACCCAACTCCATGGGGGCTTTAACCTTCCGCCCTGTTGGGGCTGGTTGGACTGGCAAAATAGGGTACGAATTTAAGTCGCAGGACAGTAGGCTGTTTTCTTCTGGTGGGCGGATAGGTTTAGGCAGGCGGTGAGGGCTTCGGCGGCGGAGGTGGTGTCGAGGTCGAGGGTGCGGTCCGGTTGGAGTTGGTGGCGGAACCATTTTTTTTGCTTGGCGGCGAGCTGTCGGGTGTGGAGGGCGATGGCAGCGGTGAGATCAGTGGTGGTGGTGTGGCCGTGGGGGGGAGGTTGGCCGGGGTGGAGGGGTTGGCAGTCGAGGTAGGCGAGGGTTTCGCGGTAGCCGATGGCGGTGGCGGCGCTGGGGTTGTTTTCGAGACCTTGTTGTCGGAGGTTGATGACTTCGGGGATGAGGCCTTGCTCGATCATGGCAGCGGCGCGAATTTTGGCGCGGGCGTGGAGGCTGGTGGCGGAGCGACAGAGGAGGACGGTCCGCTTGGGCCAGTGGTCGAAGGGGCCGGCTTGGGCGGCTTGCTGGTGGGTCAGTTCGTCGATGGAGAGGCCGCTGGAGAGGCAGCGCTCCAGGGCTCGTTGAACGCGGCGGGAGTTCTTAACATCGAGATTGCCGAGGCCGCGGGGGTTCAGGGTGTTTAGCCTAGCGAGGAGTGCCGGTAGCCCTTGGGAGGCGAGGGTTTCGGCCTCGGCCTGGGCTTCGGGGGTGACGGTGACGCCGTCGGTGAGGCTGGCGTAGAAGGATTTCAGGTAAAAGCCGCTGCCGCCGGTGATGAGGATGTTGCGCTGGCGGCTGGCGATGTCGTGGATGGCGGCGATGGCCAGCTTGCGGTAGAGCAGGACGTCCATCGGCTCCGCCACTGGGCGGAGGTCCAGGAGGTGGTGGGGCACGCCGCCTCGCTCTGCGAGGGTGGGCTTGGCGGTGCCGATGTCCATCCCGCGATAGACTTGAAAGGCGTCGCAGGAGACGATTTCGGCGTCGATGGCTTGGGCCCATTGGACAGCGAGGGCAGATTTTCCGACGGCGGTGGGTCCGGTGAGGACGTAGAGGGTCGGGGGCATGGAGGGATGGGCGAAGAAGCGTCGGAGTTCGGTGCTGAAAAGACGGTGGGGCTACTTAATGAGCGAGCTGTTTTTTCCGTCAGTTAGGCGAGGTTAACCGCGTGGCGCGAGGGCCGTGGCGGGGTTGATCGCTGCTGCCGGGAGACTGCGAGAAAATCGGGTTGGCCAAAAGGAGGGGAGCACTCAAGGATGACGCTTGCGATGAGAGATTCCTTACCTACGGTGCTGACGGTGGCAACTTCAGACAGTGGTGCTGGGGCCGGTGTCCAGGCGGACTTGTTGACCTTCGCGGCGCATCGAGTCTTTGGGGTGTCGGCGTTGGCGGCGTTGACGGCGCAGAACCCGGATGGGGTGTCGGGGGTCGCGGCGATGGAGCCACATTTTTTGAAGGCTCAGTTGAAGTCGGTGGAGGCGTTTTTTCCGGTGAAGGCGGTGAAGGTGGGGATGCTCTTTAACGCGGGGCTGATTGAGGAGGCGGTCGCCTTTTTGCGGCGTTGCGGCGTGCCCGTGGTGGTGGATCCGGTGATGGTGGCGAGTAGTGGGGCGCGGCTGCTGGAGGCGGGGGCGCAGCTGGCCTTGGTGGAGCGGCTTTTGCCGCTGGCGACGGTTTTAACGCCTAACTTGGATGAAGCGGCGGTGTTGCTGGATAGTGCTTTGGAGACGGCGGCGGATCTGCGGGCAGGGGCGCGGCGGCTGGTTTCGCAGTTTCAGACGGCGGTTTTATTGAAGGGGGGCCACCTTCCGGGTGAGGAACTGCTGGATGTTTTGATGCTGCCCGATGGCACTTTGGCGGAGTTCGTCGCCCGACGGGTGCCGGACTTGGACACCCATGGGAGCGGCTGCACGCTTTCGGCGGCGATTGCGGCGCAGTTGGGGCTGGGGTTGGCACTGCCTGAGGCGGTGGGACGGGCGCACGCCTATCTTCAGGCGGCGATGCGGGAGGCTGTGACGGTGGGCGGGCGTCGGTTTATCAACCACTTTCCCGAAGTATTTTTGGAATCCTGCATGGCATGAGCGTTGATTTTACAGTTTTCTCAGAAATGGAATGCGCTGTGGCTTGCTTGGTGCCGGTCGGGTGGTTGGCGGAGGTTCTAGCGAGTTTTGGTGGAGGCTCGGCTCCGGTTGTGGGGATTTTTGAGAGCCTTGATGGCTTGCTGGGTCAGGCGGCGGGCGGGGTCGATGTGCGGCGGTTGTTGTCGTCAAAGAAGCTCTTGGTGCTGCTGGGCTTGGTTTTCGTGGGGTTTGGGTGGCTGCTATGGTGGGCACTGCGTCCGGATCCCAAGCTGCGTCGCGAAGCGGAGCAGCGGGCATCGGAAAAGGCGCGGCAGCGTCGCGAGGCCCGGCAGTTGCGGAAGGCCGTAGGCGGGGTCATTGAGGGCGATGCGGCAGAGCATTCGCCCATCGGAGACGGGCATCCGGGGTATCTAGCGGCAGATTCAGGGCCGGAGCAGCCGGACCTTGTGGTGAAGGCCGATCCTGATCTCGTGGCCCAGGCCGAGCCGATACTGCCACCTCCCCGGCGGTTGAAGCCTAGTGAATTAGCGTCGCAGCGGCGTCGGGAAGCGGAAAAGGCCCGTGAGCGTGGTCGTGCGGCGAGCACTCAGCGGGAGTTGCGACGGGCAACCGAGAAATCGGCCCAGGACGCGGATTTTGCCGTGGGAGGAGAGGTTGTCTCGGAGGCCGAGCGGCGGCTGGCCGCGCAGCTAGATCGTCAGCGACTCGTGCAAGAGGAAATTGGACGTCTCGGTGCCATCTCGGGAAGAGGGGTGGCGGAGAAAGCTTCGGCCAAAAAGAGCATCAACTGGTCGCTGTTCTCGTCGAAGCGGAAATCGCAGGTCGATAGAAATCGGAAGGAGTCCGGTTCGCCGAAGCCGACCGTGCCCAGATCAGAGATTTCTGCTGAGGGCGATGTGCCCTTTTCGCAGGATGCCGAGGTTCCCCGTCGCCTGCGCTATTAAAGCCGGGTCGAGACGATCCCGGTGGCGGAGTCACCGGGAATAGGCTGCTCGGTTCCGGAGAGGGGTTATTCCGTGAGGGTCAACCAGTAAAATGCGCGGCGGCCCTCGGAGTTGATGGCGAAAAGGGCGTTATTGCCGGGGGTTCGAAGGCTTTGGCGGGCGGTTTCGAGGTTGGTGGGGCGGCGTCCGTTGATTTCGAGGATAATCAGTCCCGGTTCGAGGTTGGTGCGGACGGAACTGCGGCGGTCGATGGAAACGACTTCGAGGAGGTAGGCATCTTCACTCAGGCTGAGGGTTTTCCGGAGTTCGGCTGAGGCGACGCGCACCCGCAGGCCGGGAGCGAGATCTGGTTGGGCGGGAATGGCGTCAGTGACCACCCCTGGGCCGCTGGCTGGGGTGCGTACGGTCATCAATTGCGTGCGGTCACCGAGGACAACGGGCACTTTTTGAGATTTTCCCCAGCGGACAATGTCGAGCACGGCAGTGCTGCCGGGGATGCGGCTGCTGATCAGGAAAATCATGTCGCGGACGCTGTCCACGCGCTCACCATCGACTGCGAGGACGACGTCACCGGGTTGCAGGCCTGCTTGAGCGGCCGGTAGGCCAGGGGTTACTCCGTTGATGATGACGCCTCGTGAGGAGGTCAGGCCGAAGGCTTTCGCCTTTTCGCGGTCCATCGACTCCAGGGAGACGCCGATGAAGCCTCGGGCTAGCTCGGTGCCGTCGATTAGCTGTTCCATCACGCACTGGGCGAGGTTGATCGGAATGGCGAAGCCGATGCCGATGCTGCCCCCGCCGATGCTGCTGATGGCGCTATTGATGCCCACGACGCGCCCGGCGGCATCGACGAGCACGCCCCCGCTGTTGCCCATGTTAATGGCGGCGTCGGTCTGGATGAAGCTCTCGATGGGCGGTAGCAGGCTGAGGTCGGCCCCACTTTCGGCGAGGGAGCGGTCGATGATGCCGAGGTCGGTGCGGTTGAGTGCCGAGATGATGCCCATGGAGACCGTCATGCCGACGCCGAGTGGGTTGCCGACGGCGAAAGCGAGGTCTCCGACGCGGAGGCGGCTGCTGTCGCCGAGGGTTACCACGGGGAGATTTTCGCCGTCGATTTTGAGCACGGCGAGGTCGGTCTGGGGGTCGGTGCCGACGATTTCAGCGGTGAACTCTCGGCCATCTTCGAGTTCCACGATGATGCGACGGTCGTCCCGAGAGGCCGCTGGCGAGGCCTGGGGACCGGGTCGGCCCCGGGCGGGTCTGCCCTCCACGACGTGGTTATTGGTCAGGATGTAACCTTCTGGGCTGACGATGAATCCGCTCCCTTGACCCTCGCGACGGAAGACTTCCGGCCCAGTGCGGTTGCTGCTGCCGGGTTGGGGATCTTCAGACTCTTCTGGCTCCTTCGGGGCAGGGCCTCTCGGCACTTCGCCAAAAAAGCGGCGCAAGAGTTCCTCCATCATCTCGTCACGGTTCATCGGGCCCTGCGGTCTAGCTACCCGACCGGCGGGAAGGCGCCTCTCCACGGCGACGCTGACGACTGCTGGGGTGACCTTGTCCAGCATATCGGCGTAAGAATAAACGAGACCGTTGGGCTGGGCCGGAAGTGCCGAGCGGTCGGTGGAGAGCGTCGCTGGGGGACGTTCAACCGTGGGATTCGCGGGCTGGGCGGCGGTCATCGCCGCACTGCCGAGGCACAGATACACCCATAGCCCAGGGCCGAAGACACGATGATTGCACGCTGGAAAAGGGAATCGGGGAGGGCAGGGGCGGCAGTGCCGCGTGGGGCGGTCGAGAGTATTGATGGGCTGGAAGTTCATTGCGGACGAAGACCCTCAGACTACGCCAGAGTTTCCGAAAAATCGCAAGCGGGGGTGGTCATTTCGAGGTGGGCTGGCCTCGGGTTTTGCGGAAAAATAAAAAACCCCGGTGCGGCCCGCCGCATGGTTGCAGAGGCTGCATCGGGGCTGCCGGATGCTCGATCTCGGGAGTTTGGTCGAGGCCAGAAGAACCTGGCTCTAGTCGTGGCAACCGCAGCCGCCGCCGCAGCCCTCTCCGATGGCCTTGCGATAGTAGGAACCGATCGCGTCCCAGTCGAGGGCGTGCCAGAAGGCCGCGAGATACTCGGGACGGCGATTTTGATACTTCAGGTAGTAGGCGTGTTCCCAGACGTCCACCGCGATGATCGGCTTGCCTTGGGCGACGCCAGAGACGGCCTCGGGCATCCAGGGGTTGTCTTGATTGGCGGTGGAGCAGATCGACAATTTTCCGTCGGGAGCTACCACGACCCAGGCCCAACCGGATCCAAAGCGGTTGGTGGCAGCGGTGTTAAACTTTTCCTTCATGGCCTCGTAGCTGCCGAATGCCTCGGTGATGGCGGCGGAAACGCGCTCGCAGGGCTCCTTGGCACCATCCGGCCCCAGGATGCGCCAGAAAAAGTTGTGATTGGCGTGGCCGCCACCGTTGTTACGCACGGGGCCTCGGACGCTTTCGGGCAGCTTCAGGAGGTCGGCACAGAGGTCGTAGGGGCACTCTGGCACCTCCAGTCCGGTGCCTTCGAGGGCTCCGTTGAGCTTCGCAACGTAGGTCGCGTGGTGCTTGCTGTGGTGGATCTCCATCGTCCGGGCGTCGATGTG
>DAIQNO010000169.1:0-4931 GCA_036788355.1 Opitutales bacterium
CTGCACAAGCTCGGGGTGATTTTTGTCGGGCCGCATGAAGGCCTTCACGAGTATGAGCATATTTTTCGGCCTTATTTCGGCTCGGTGATTCCGGTAGCTGACAATAAGTTTGCAGCCCTTAACAGCGCGTGCTTCTCCGGCGGCTCATTTATTTACATCCCCAAAGGCGTAAAAGTCGCGCAGCCACTGCAGGCCTATTTCCGCATCAATTCTGAGATGTTTGGCCAGTTTGAGCGCACGCTGATTATTGCAGACGAGGGCGCGGAGGTCACCTACATGGAAGGTTGCACGGCGCCGAACTTTACCACCAGCACCCTGCATGCCGCGGTCGTTGAGTTAGTGGCACTCAAGGGTGCCAAGATTCAATATATCACGGTGCAAAATTGGTCGAATAACGTTCTCAATCTTGTGACTAAGCGCGGGGTCGCCATGGAACATGCCGAAGTGCGCTGGATCGACTGCAATATCGGCAGTCGTCTCACTATGAAATACCCTGGAGTGGTGTTGAAGGGTGAATATGCGCGTGGTGAGGTTATTTCGATCGCACTGGCCAACAACGGGCAGCGGCAGGACACCGGTGCGAAGATGGTTCACGCCGCGAACTATACGACCTCCAACATTGTTGCCAAGTCGATTTCCATCGGTGAAGGTCGCAGCAGTTATCGCGGGATTGTTTCGATCCCGAAGCACCTGAAGGGCTGCAAGAACAATACCGAGTGTGATGCATTATTGATTAACACCAACTCCCGCACTGATACTTACCCAGCGATTACGGTGCAGGGTCAAAACAATAGCGTGCAGCACGAGGCGAGTGTCTCTAAGGTCAGTGCGGAACAGATCTTCTACATGCAGCAGCGCGGACTATCGGAAGGCGAGGCAATGAGCCTGGCGGTCAACGGCTTCGTCAACGACCTGGTGAGAGAGTTTCCAATGGAGTATTCCGTGGAGCTAAAGCGCCTGATCGATATGGAGATGGAAGGCTCCGTGGGCTAAATCCACGATCGGGGGCTCGGGTAAACTTCGAGCCCCAACCACTTCTTTTTCCGTCTTTTACATCGTTTTTCCCGTTTCCTTAATAAATTACCTGGCGGCCAGCGCATTTTACGATCATGTCTCAACTCACCTCTTCGAACTCCACCCTGTTTACCGACGACATCTTCGAGTCGCACCTATCCTCGTTCAGTGATGTTGCGTGGTTACAGGACTTGAAGCGTCGGCACTGGCAAGATTTTCAGTTATTGCCGATGCCGACCCGTCAGATGGAGCGGTGGCGGTTCACCCGGCTGGCCCGGCTAACGCTAAACGGGGTGCAGCCAGTCGCCGAGGCTCCGGCGGATGCGGTTTCCCGGCTGATGCAGCACCTTGAACTTTCGGAGTCGGCGGCGGCGAGGGTGGGAGTGGTGGATAACGCGCTGGTGCTGCGGGGGCTGGAGCTGCCCGCCGGGGTGGAGGTATTGACGCTGCGGGAGGCGCTCGCGGCCCACCCAGAACGCATCCGGAGCTACCTGGAGGCTAGGTCGGCGGCTCTGGGGATGGACAAGTTTTTTGCCCTGCACATGGCTTTTTTGAGCGAAGCGGTGGTGGTGCGGGTGCCGCGTGGCGTCGTGGTGGAGCACCCGATCGAGGTGCACTTTTTGGCCGCGCGGCCCCGGTGCCTGCTGCTGCCGCACACCCTGCTGCTGGCCGAAGAAAACTCCCAAGTGACGCTGGTGGAGTATCACGGAAGCCTGGCGGCCAGCGGTCGGGCGTTGGCGGTGGAATCTTCGGCTGAAGACCATTCCCCGACGGGCATTGCCATCGGAGTCGGAACGGTTCACACGGGGCGCGGAGCGGTGGTCAAGCGGGTGATCGTGCAGAACCACGCTTCGGGGTTCCATTGTTACCAGTCGGAGGAAGCCACCGCCGAAAGGGACACGAGTCTGGAGTCCACGGCCATCAACCTGGGCGGTTCCTACGCGCGGCTAGAGGGGCACGCGATTGCGGCGGGGGCGGGGGCGGACGTCCACCTCTACAGCCTGGCGGCCCCCACCGGCAGCCAGGTCTTCGATCAGCGCACCTTGCAGACCCACCGCGCCGGTAACGCCCGCAGCGATCTGCTGTTTAAGAACGCCCTCCTGGCTCAATCGCAGACGATCTTTTCCGGGATGATTATCGTCGAGGAAAACGCGCAACAGACGGACGCATACCAGACCAACAACAATCTGTTGCTGTCCCCCACGGCAGAGGCAAACAGCCTGCCGGGGCTGGAAATCGAGGCCAACGACGTGAAGTGCTCGCACGGGGCCACCACCGGCCAGGTTTCTCCGGAAGAGCTTTTTTACTTGAAGGCCCGCGGCATCCCGGAACGGGCGGCTTTCGAGCTGCTGGTTAACGGCTTTTTTGAGGAGGTGCTGGGTAAAATTCGCCAGGAGGACATCCATCAACGCCTCTCGGCGATGGTGCAATCCAAGGTGGCCGGAATAGGAGAAAACTAAGGCTCCGCCAGTCTAGTCACATTTCTGTCTTTAAAACTCCTTTATTCATTGAACTGACCCAATTTTTTTTAGAAACCCATGACTGATAACCGACGCCTTTTGACCCGCGACGTGGAAGCCTCGATCATCCCGGCGGGGGATATGATTATGCTGCCTGGGGGGACGAAGGTGGACATCACCCACCGCCTCGGCGGGAACTTTACGGTGGTCTGCGACTACGGGATGTTTCGCATCTCCGGGCGCGACGCCGACAGCTTGGGCGAGGAGGTGCCGACGGAAGCGGGCGGCGGAGGTAGTGGGGCCAATGGGGCTTCGGGTGACCCTTCGGCAAAGCCGTCCGAGGAAGTGGTCTGGGACGCCTTGAAGACGGTTTACGACCCGGAGATCCCGGTCAACATCGTCGATCTGGGGCTGGTTTATTCCATGCAGGTGACGCCGATTGGCGAGAATGTCCCGGCCGATGCGGAGACCTCTGAGCATGGTTGGCATGTCGAGGTCAAAATGACTCTGACGGCACCGGGTTGCGGCATGGGGCCGGTGATCGCCGAGGACGCCAAGACCCGCGTGGAGGCGGTGCCTGGGGTGCGTTCCGCCCAGGTGGATATTGTCTGGGAGCCCGCCTGGGATCAGACAATGATCTCGCAGGACGGAAAAATGGAACTCGGGCTCATTTAATCTGATGACCTCAGGAGGGTTTAACTGTTTTATTATGCAGTATCAAGGTGGTTCCACCCTCCCAGGGTCCTTTTCCCCACCGGTCACGCGAATTTACCGCGCCGTTCCTTGAAATCTTCCTACGCAGCCACCGTGGTCGTTATACTGGCACCTCAATAGGCACCGAGATGTCGCTTTTGACAGATTGAAAGTTTCAAAAAAGTTTTCTGGGCCGGTGATAACGAGGTTTCCTCCCTTGCCAGGAAAGCGACAACATTTCGGCAAAACGGAACTGGAACCTGGCGGCGTGAGGCGACAGTTTAGTGATGATTATGGCCCAGCAAGGTGCTTCCGATTCCTCTCTTGAGCCTGCAGAAGGCGTCCGCGTGCAGAAGTTTCTCGCCGACCTCGGTCGCTGCTCTCGCCGACTCGGTGAAGCCTGGATTCGGGAGGGGCGCGTGGAGGTCAACGGGGTGACGGCCACCTTGGGGCAAAAGATCAACCCGACCCGGGACGTGGTGACGGTGGATGGTCGGCGGATTCAATTCCGGGCCGCGCCAGCCACGCTGGTTTTGGCGATGAATAAGCCCAAGGGCATCATCTGCACCCATGACGACCCGCTCGGCGGGCGGACGATTTTCGACCTGCTGCCAGCGGAGTTTGCCGAGGGGCGGCTGTTGTGTTGCGGGCGCCTCGATAAAGACAGCGAGGGGCTGGTTATTCTGACCAACGACGGTGCCCTGAACCAGCGGTTGACGCACCCGAGTAACGGGGTGGTGAAGCGTTACCGAGTCCGCGTCCACCGGCCCTTTGAGCGGGAAGATATTCCGAAGATGCTGCGCGGCGTGACCCGCGAGGGAGAGCACCTTTTCGCCCTGAAAGTGATCCCGGCCCATGGCTTTGGCGTGGAGGCAAAACACCGGATCGAGATCCACCTCCAGCAAGGCCGAAAGCGGGAAATCCGACGCCTGCTAGAGGCCCTCGGTTACTTTGTCGATCGCCTGGAACGGGTGCAGATCGGCAAGTTTGAGCTAAAGCGTCTGCCCCCTGGGGCGGTGCGCCCGCTTTCCCAAAAAGAAATCGCGATGCTGCTAAAGAATGAGCCTGCAAAGGGGCTTCTTGCTGACTAGGCAGGTCGATTATGCGATCATTGTAAAGCCGAGGATCAGCAGCACCATCGCCCAACCGGCAAGGCCTCGCCCGAGCCACGTCGGCCCCTGCGCTTGCTGATCGACCCAGGTGACGAGGTTGCGGAGCCGCCACGGTTGAGCACCGAAAATGACCGCCAGCGCGATCAGCACGTAAACCGTGGTGACCATGGGCAGCCGCTGCGGAAAGTCGTTTTGCAGGTAGGCCGCCGCTAGAAGGGGCTCGGCCGCCAGGAGGGTCAACGCCGCCGCCCCGCGCACCGCCAGCAGCTCCCGGACGCAGAAAAACGCCCCGACCCCGGCCACCGCAAAAATCAGTATCAAGGGCACCCGTAGCGACTTGAAATCGGCCTCTCCAAGGTTCCAGAGCTTGCTGATAAACCACAATGCCGCCGCGCCGAAGAGCACCAGAGCCCAGGTGGGCGAGCGCATCCAAGCAACCCGCTGAGACCGGATCGGCGGGCCATTCCAGATCAGCGCGGCACCCAACGCGCCGAGTGCCAGGCTGACTAGAGTCGAGGCTGCCAAAAGTGTCATCCAGAGACTTACGCGGCCTCTGCGGCCAAGAATCAAGCCCAATCGCCGCTCCCTGACCTGCCGCACCGTCGCCGACGATGCCCTCGGCAGTTGTTGGCGGAGTGCCCGCGCACTGCTG
>DAIQNO010000169.1:4941-5665 GCA_036788355.1 Opitutales bacterium
TCCGCGATCCAGGCGGCCCGGGGTTCCAACGCGGGAACGGGTGTCGTTCCGGCCCAATTGTCAAAAAACGGGCCGTCAGGAACGAAGGTTGGCCGCTACTGAGGGATGGTGAACTCAATTCTGAATCATTTCTCGTGGATCTCGGCAGCTGCAGCGTTGGCTCCCTTTTCATCGGAGGCTGCGTCGGTAGCCTCTCCGATTTTTTCCGTGCCAACCGGCTCGATTTGGGCTGGGTCGCCAGATCTCTACGCCGACGCCTCTGCGCCCGCCTGGATGCCCGTGAAGGCCTCCCTGATGGTGCAGGCATCCGATGGCGGTGCCTCCTCCAGCGGGGCAACGCCGGGGGCTTCTGACCCTACCGCAGCCGCTGGCGATGATGATGATGACGAAGTCCCTGAAGGTCCGCTGAACCTCAAGCACGGCCTCGCGCTGGCGGGCTTCGATGCGGTGAGTTACCACGACGGCCAGCCGCTTCCTGGGGTGGAGTCGCTTTCGACGGAATGGAACGGCGCCAGGTATCTCTTTGCCTCCGAAGCCAACCGCCAGCGCTTCCTGGCTGACCCCGAGCGCTGGGCACCGGCCTACGGCGGCTGGTGCGCCTGGGCCATGCGCGACGGAAAGCGCGTCGGGGTTAACCCCAGAGCCTACCGCATCGTTGACGGGCGGCTGATGCTCTTCTTCCAGAACATCCTCGCCGACACCAAAGAACGCTGGGAAAAACGCT
>DAIQNO010000170.1:0-4212 GCA_036788355.1 Opitutales bacterium
GTGATCGGGCGCGTCGAAAGAGTCCGGGATGCTTTCCCCGAAAGAGGGTGATTTCCGAACCGCAGCGGTGCCAGCACCATCCGGCATCTTGTCGGGAAGCAGCCCGGTAGTGGTTGCCGCGAGCTTGGTTCTTGGTTCCGTGGGTTGGGTGGGGCGTCCCAATCCGAGGATGGCCGGCCAGCGGTCGGGAGGGCACGGCACCGCCGGTGGTGGGTTAAACCAGGTGTCGGTGTTAACCAGGGCGAAGCCGCCTTCCACGGCCTCCCACTGCGGCGCGACGGCTCCGGCGGCCCATCCGCCCCCCTGAGAGCCCGGCTGACCGCCAGAGGCCGGCGGGCGCGTATCCAGGGCCTTGAACTCCTGCCAGGTCATCGTCAACCAGTTCCGACCGGGAGGTGAAACCGGGTGCGAGGGAGAACAGGGAGAAGATGAAGAAGATGCCGCGACCGCTCCCACGACTGCATCGGCAGAACCGACCGCGCGAGCGGACGCAGCGGCGGAAGCCTGATTGGCCAAGACAGCTTCACCCGCCGGAGTCGAGCGACGCGGGGGCTCACTCGGACGGTAGGGGCGAAACCATTCCGCAGGTTGACGGGCGGAGCACCGGCGGCTGGTCGGCCGCTCGGGACGTTCATAGGCGACTAAAAAAGGGACTTCGGCGTGCATGACGGCATCTTACCAGAAAACGCCCCCGCTGTCGCGACCTCGCATCACTCCAGTTGCTCCAGAGCCAAACTTTTTACTAATTACTGACCATCAACAGGTTAAGTCGTAGGGGTTAATGGTGACACCTTCCGGGCCAGAAAAGCTTCTTTGAACCGGAGGACGCCGAGAGCGCAGAGGGGGTTTTTATTGGGGGAGAAACTGTTGAATGCGCCCGGAGGGGACGCAGTGCTCCCTCGCGTGTTCACGAGGTTGGCCGGAGGGCGTGGTGGAGGATTTGGGCCGGGTGGAGCGCGTGGCGTGGCGTGGCGTCGTGGATTTGGTGGCGGCAACTGGTGCCAGGCGCAGCGATGAGGGCCTCGGGAGCGGCCCGCCGGACAGCGGGCAGCAGCACCAGTTCGCCAATCTGCTGAGACAACGGGTAGTGCTCGGCTTCGTAGCCAAAGGAGCCCGCCATACCGCAGCAGCCGCTGGGGATGACGCTTACGCGGTAGTTCCGCGGTAGGGAGAGGGCGCGGATGCTGGCGTGGGTGCCTGCCAGGGCCTTCTGGAAGCAGTGACCGTGCAGGTGGATGGTGCGGGCCTCCTCGGTAAAGGCGTCGGGGGAAATCCGCCCGGCATCGGCCTCGCGGGTCAGGAACTCGTCGATCAGCAGGCAGTGGGTGGCCTGAGCGCGGGCCTCGACCTGGAGGTCGCCGGAGGCCAGGTCAATGGCCTCATCGCGGAAAGTCAAAAGGGCGGAGGGCTCGATGCCCAGGAGCGGCTTCTCTGCCGACAGCAGGCCCCGCAGGACGCGGGTGTTGGCATTGACGATCTCGCGGGCCTGCCGGACCAGCCCCTTGGAGAGCCAGGTGCGCCCGCTTTCGCCCAGCGGGGCCAAGGTCACGCGGTAGCCGAGGGCCTCCAGCAGCTCGACGGTCTGCTGGCCGACGGTGACGTCGTTGTAGTTGGTAAACTCGTCGGCGTAGAGCCAGACTTCGCCGACGCGCCCGGCGGTAGGGGCGGGCTGGCGTTGGCGGAACCACGCCCGGAGGGTTTTCGGCGGCAACAGCGGGATGGAGCGGTCGGGGTGAAAGCCGACGAGGCGGTTGAGTAACCGCCGCAGCAGGGGCGTGCCGAAGAGGAGGTTCCAGGCCCAGGGGGCCAGCGCGGCCAGGCGTTGGCTGGAGACGAAGTTGGCAACCAGACGGGCGCGCAGGGGCGTGCCATGGGTATCGTAGTAATGCTGGAGGAACTCGGCCTTCAGCTTGGCCATATCGACCGACGACGGGCACTCTTTCTTGCACCCCTTGCATGACAGGCACAGGTCGAGCACTTCCTTGACTTCCGGGCTGTCGAAGACGTTGCGGCGGGCGTCACCGGGGCCGCTGGTCAGCAGGTGGCGCAGCATGTTGGCGCGGCCTCGGGTGCTGTCTTTTTCCCCGCGGGTGGCCATGAAGCTGGGGCACATCGTGCCGCCAGCCAGTTGGGTTTTCCGGCAATCGCCCGAGCCGTTGCACATTTCGGCTGCCCCGAGCATCCCGCGGGTGGCCGACCAGTCAAAAAGCAGCGGCGGCAGGGATGGCTCCGTGGCACCGGCAGTGCTGGCCGCGGCACCGCTTTCCCCAACTTCCCCGAGCCGTGCCAGGGACGGCTGGAAGCGCAGGAAGGTGTTCATCGGCGGGGTGTTGACGATCTTGCCGGGGTTGAACAGGCCGGTGGGATCCCAGGTAGCCTTGATGGCCTGCACGCGGGCGTAGTTGGCTGGGCCGATCATCAGCGGTAGGAACTCGCCCCGCAGGCGTCCGTCGCCGTGCTCACCCGAAAGGGAGCCACCGTAGCGCTTGACCAGCTCGGCGGCGGCCCGCCCGACCTCCCGGAAGAGCCGCTGGCCGTCGGGGGTTTTCAGGTTGAAGATGGGCCGCAGGTGCAACTCCCCCGTGCCCGCGTGGGCGTAGTGGACGGTGGTCAGGCCAAAGCGCTCATGCAAGAGGCGGTTCATCTCGGCAATGTAGGCGGGCAGGTCCGCCACGGCCACCGCGGTGTCTTCGATCACGGTCATCGGCTTATCATCGCCAGGCATGTTTTGAAGGAGCCCCTCCCCCGCTTTACGGAGGTTCCAGATTTTGACGGTGTCCTCGCCGAAAAGCACCGGAAAGGCGTAGCCGAGGCCCGCGGCGCGTAACTCGCTCTCCAGGGCGGCGAGGTTGGCCCGGACGGCGGCCTCGGTCTCGCCCCGCAGGTCCGTAACCAGCACCGCCGCCGGTTGGCCTTGCAGGAAGAAGCGGTTGGCGCGGTGCTCCAGGCTGCGCTCCGTGCAACTGAGGATGTGGTGGTCGATCAACTCCACCGCGTAGGGGCCGTAGGTGATGGCGATCTGCACCGCTCGAAGGGCGGCGTCGATGGTGTCAAAGTGGGCGCATTGCAGGCCGCTAACGGGCGGCGGCAGCGGCTGGCAGGCCAGTTTCACCTCGGTGACGAAGCAGAGCGTGCCCTCACTCCCGGCAATCAGCTTTCCAAAGTGAAAGGGCTGCAGGCAGGTGGGGTCAAAGCAACTGGCCGCCATCAGCAGGTCGAGGGCGTAGCCGGTGTTGCGGCGGGGGATGTTGGCCTTGGGAAACTCGCGGGCGATCTCCTCGCCGGCGGCAGGGTCGCCCAGGAGGTCGCGGATTTGGCGATAGAGGCGGGTTTCAAGGGTGTCCGGGCCGTCGCACTTTGCCGCAAAGCCTGCCGCGTCGAGCGGGCCAAAGACGCAGCGGGAGCCGTCGGCCAGCAGGGCCGTCACTTCCAAAACCTGTTCTCGGACGCTGCCGTAGCGGATGGAGTTCGAGCCGCAGGAGTTGTTGCCCAGCATCCCGCCGATCATGGCGCGGTTTTGGGTGGACGTTTCCGGCCCAAAGAGCAGCCCGTGGGGCTCCAGGGCGAGGTTTAGCTCGTTGCGGATCACGCCGGGCTGGCACCGCACCCAGCCCTCGGCAGCGTTGATTTCGAGGATTCGCGTCAGGGTGCGCGAGACATCCACCACGATGCCGCTGCCCACCACCTGCCCGGCCAGGGAGGTGCCCGCCGTCCGCGGAATCAGCCCGAGACCGCGGTTCCTCGCAAAGTGGATCAGGCTAGCGATGTCGGCCTCATCCTCCGGGAAAGCCACCGCCAGCGGCATCTCCTGGTAGGCCGAGGCATCGGTGGCGTAGAGCAGGCGCGTGGTCAGGCTGGCATCAACAAAGCGACTGACCTCCGCCGGGAACACTACCCCCCCGGCTCTCGCGTTGACGGGCGCGGCTACACCGGGTGCGGCTTTGTGTGGAACGACCTTCGGCTGGGAAGGGAGTGGTGGAGCAAGAGCGGGCATGGAACTCACCGCTAAATAAAAACAGCCCTCGCCCTCGGGCGCAACCGCTTCCGCAAGGCCCCAGGGCTGCTACACTCCGAAAAACACCAAGCGGTGGTGATCCCCGTGACGCGGCAGAGGAAAGGGAGGGGTGGATTGGGCGTCGGGGAGAAGGTAGATTTTGTTCGGCAGGGCGACTAGAAAAATGGAATAATGCCACAGTCATCCCATGGGGTGCC
>DAIQNO010000170.1:4222-5633 GCA_036788355.1 Opitutales bacterium
GGGAGGGGTGGAAGAGCAGACTCCGATGGAGCACCGACCTGCGTTCCAGTCAGAATAGTCTGAGAAGCAGCCCTGATGGAACTTCCTGTTCGTGCATCTGATGATTTTACTCATCAAACCTTGCTCATAATCTACCACCACAATTAGGTAAAGCTCAAAACGGATTGTACTTCGGTTCCGATCAAAGGCTCAGGGTGAAAGTTAAAGCGCAAGCCACTTTCTTTGGCATAATCACTTCGCACCTCCACGGACGTCCATTTTCGGCTTAGGCTTTCCGCCACATAGCCGGTGGTGTTACTACCGGCGAAAGGATCTAAAACGAGGTCTCCAGGGTTAGTGAGAAATTCAATAAAAAATTTTGGGATTTCGGCTGGGAAACGTGCCGGATGAATCTTGTTGCCAAGAAGTTTGCTATTTTTGATGTATGAACTGTTAGATTCATTGTTGCCACATTGAATCAAGTTTGAGGGGATAGACCCCCCTTTGTCGTTAGCAAAAGACTCGTTAATGACATGACCGCTCGGTCGCACGGTATTTTTAATGCCCCGCCTAATGAGACGTTTCATGTCTTGACTGTAGGGTTGCAGGACATTTCTGTTATCTGCTTTGGCCAGGGGATCTTTCACCAGCCAGAAAATGTATTCAACGCTATCTTTAACGCGGATTCTCCGCACATTGACCCACTCTGCCGGTGCGGGCATTTTTGCCGGGTTGAACCAGAAAAATTCCTGAGCCAGATGAAATCCGATTTGATCGACCAAGGCAATGAGGGTGCGATACTGATATAAACTGCGAGTGGGAGAACCAGCTTGCCAGCAGCCTCCGAGATTCAAAACGAAGGAGCCGGTCGGTTTGATAACCCGTTTTATCTCTTTCGCAAAGGGCAGACACCAATCAAGGTAGTCGCCCTGATCAGCGTTTCCGTATTCCTTTTTGAAGTGCAGGGCGTAGGGAGGGCTAGTCATGACCAAATCTACCGAGTCACTCGGAAGATTTTTCATAAATCCTAAGCTGTCCGCGCAAAAGAGGGCACCGAGTGTGGTCTGGTAAATGGGATCAATTTGCATACGCATCGATGATATCCTGAAAGCGTGAATACCAACGATGTTGAATCTCTTCATCTGTTGGTATGGGGTGCATGACCTGAAGTTTGTGATGATAGACTTTGTGAGTCGGAAGATCTCGCACCAACGCGTAGCGAAATTGCCCCCAATCTCCAGTCAGTCGCCCGACGCAAACCGCGACCACATCAAAAAGATTCCTGTCGTAGTAACGACTGCTTGGATCGGCCTTGGCTGCGCGGGTTTTTTGAAGTTCGACCTGTGGTTTTTTGCCGTTGCGAATAGTTTTTACTTCTACGCGTATTGAGGTGTTCCCGAGGGTAACCACAGTAAAATCATGCATCCCGTCG
>DAIQNO010000171.1:0-5631 GCA_036788355.1 Opitutales bacterium
CCGGGCTCCGTAAGGAACCCGGTTCTGAAACCGATACCTTGCCTACAAAAGGGCAAAACGCATATCAGCGTTACTTGTCTTCAGCTATCTCCCCAGGGGAGATAGCATCCTCAATATTATCGGTGGTTCCTCCACCAGCACGATTACTAACCAGCCTTTTGACAGTATCCTCATACCAGTCCACGTGCCCATCAAGAAACGCGATATGCCCGCCTACGCCTTTCCACGGCGAGGTATCGATCCAAAACCCATCGGTGCCAAGTCCCCTAGTCCAAACTACTGGGGTTGTCGAATCGTTCGCACTAACTGGGAGTTTTAGTGCGACAGCCCAACTAATCGGTGAAACGTCAAGATTGTCGGTGGTCGCCGACCGGTCGTTTGGGTCGTCAACCACTTGAGTTATTGCATTAACCAAGTTAATATCACCCAGTTCTTGATCTGACTTGATATACCATACCCCAGCATCATTTAGTCCCGCCCGCTGAGCCAAGATTCGAGCATATTGTCTAACCGTCGTCGCCTCAAAAGCACCCGTGCCAATACTCCGCGGAGTCGAGGACGATGTTGAAAAGGTTTTATAGGCCAGCGCGATCTGGCGACCGTTGCTGCCCGCAGCCATTTGGCGAGCTCTTTCCTGGGCTCCACCGAGCGCCGGGATGATAATTGCCGCGAGGATGCCGATAATGGCCACCACCGTGAGCAGCTCAATCAGCGAAAAGCCGCGCCGCGAGAGAGAGGAGAGTTGACGTTTCATAGGAGGGGAAAGATGCGGGGGTTGACGTTTAATCGTTCAAGTAAGTAGATAGCACCGCAGCATCCAACCTTGCACGGTGCCCGACCGAAAACTCGGAAAAAAACCGGGTTATTTCACCTACCGCTGTCTAGTCGATCTCCGCAGACAAGGGTTGCCAAGCCTCTCCGCTTTGATCACCGTTACGGCACCATGACTGAAGAGAAAACCCCAACTGCCCGCAACCCTTTTCAGGAAGTCTGCATCTTCCTGTCGAAACCCGGCAATGACCTGGCGATCGCCGACCTGATTAAGCGCTCCGGCTTCACCGTTTACGCCTTCGTTTCGCTGGCGAGGATGGGGCAGCACCTCGCCGCCAACCCCCTCACGGCCGCTGCTTTTGTCCAGGGCAACCTCGACCAATTGGAGCCTCAGGTGCGGGAACACTACCACGGCCCGGTTTTCGCCCTCGCCGATGACCGGGAGAGCCTTCTGGCGACCTTGGAAGAGCAGCTCGCCGAAATCCACCGGAACCAGCTCCGCGTCGCCGACCCCAAAGTTATCCGGGTGCTAAAAACCATCGACGCCTTTTGCCAAGGCACCCAAAAGACGCTCCTGCTCCTCGGGCCAGACGAGGCTCTCGACCGCGCCGCCGAGTTCCTCCGGCTCTTCTACCCGCTACCTCTCCAAGAAGTCACCGAAACGCTGCCGACGGCCAGCCCCACCAGCGGCGCCTTCCTCACCCGAGACCTGTTTAGCCGCGACCTCGCGTGGCAGCAGCTCTGGAACCTCCGTTTTGGCCAAAGTGACTGCCCGCACGTCGTCCTGGAGGCAAAAACCACGGACGAACTCGACGGCCTTTACATCCGGAGTAAACTCGACGAGATGTTGTTCGAGCGACTCTCGTTCCGCCAGATGAACGTCGATCCCCTCGCGGGTTTCAGCGTGGAAGAGCTGGCGGTGCAGCCCCTGCAAAAGAATGACCCGCGCTTCATTTTCGACGGCGAGATGGACACCACTGCCCACGCCTCAACCGGCCCATCACAATCTGGACGCTCCAAGGGAGCCACTCGGCGCGCTGACGGGGCACCCGCAGCCCCGGGTGCTGCAGCCAGCGACGGTTCAACCACCCCTGCCAAAGGCGGCCTTTTCGGAAAACTCTTCGGAAAACGCTGAACGCCAACCGCCGCCGCCGCGACGATTTCCCCGATCTCCGAATCCACCCCCCCTTAACGAAATGAATCTCGACCGCCCTGCCCTGCTCATTGCGGACGACCGTGAGGCCGTCTTTGGTGCCATCCGCACCGCCCTGGCACCGCTCAAGGCCAAGGAAGCCTCGTCCGAGCGTCCCCGTGCTGCCTACCCCAGTTGGGGTGACGAGCTCTGCGTGATGCAGTCTGCGGTGCTGCCCTCGGGCCTCTGGGAGACCTTTGCGACCCGACTGCGCGGCGTCAACGGGGTGCCACTGGTCGGCTGGGAGGCGGTGATCACCTACCTCGCGGATCACGGCGCAACCCACGGGTATATCGACCCCCGGTTCGAGGCGGCTCTCCGGGCCGTGCCGGGGGCCGATCGCCTGACCCTGGAGACGCATTTCGACGTGGCCCGCCCCGACGATTACGACTTTGGCATCACCCAGGCCGCCGCTGCCATCGCCGAAAGCGGCACCCTGGTCTTTACCGATGCCCTGACTTCCTCCCGCCTCGGGGCACTCGCGCCCTGGATTCACATCGCGGTGGTGCACCCCGATGCCCTGATCGGCACCATTCCCGAAGCCATCCGGCAACTCGGCACCGATCCCAACGTCGTCTGGGCCACCGGCCCCTCGAAAACCGCCGACGTGGAGGGCATCCTCATCGAAGGCGTCCACGGCCCCGGCGTCCAGATCGCCTGCCTCCTGGCGTAACCGCAGGAAAAGGCAACTCCCGGACTGCCCAGAGGCCGCCTAGACCGCCTTGGCAAGGGCGATCTTGCGATGGCGCTCAACGAAGCGCTCCATGGCGTCGGTGGCCTTCACGAGGTGGGCGTAGCTGCTGGCAAAGCTGGCCCGGAAGAAACCCTCCCCGCAGCGGCCAAAAGCCGTCCCCGGCACCACGGCGACCTTTTCCTCGGCAAGAAGCTTCTGGCAAAACTCCATCGACGAGAACCCGGTCGGCCCGACGCTTGGAAACGCGTAGAAGGTCGCCCGCGGGGTGTGGCAAGTCAGGCCGATTTCATTGCAACGGCGGATGATGAAGTCCCGCCGCTGGTGGTATTGATCGCGCATTTTGGCCACCGACTCGCCACCATGACGCAACGCTTCGATGGCGGCTTCCTGGCTGAGAATGGGGGCGCACATCATGGCGTATTGATGCACCTTCATCATCGCGTCGATCAGCGGAGCCGGCCCGCAGGCGTAGCCAATCCGGAAGCCGGTCATCGCAAAGGCTTTCGAGAAACCGTGCAAGAAAATCGTCCGCTCGGCCATCCCTGGCAGAGAGGCGATCGAGCAATGCTCACCCTCGAAAGTCAGCTCCGAGTAGATTTCATCGGACAGCACCAGGAGGTCTTTTTCGATGGCAAAGCGGGCGATCCGCTCCAGACCGGCACGCTCCATCGTGCCGCCGGTCGGGTTGGTCGGAAACGACAGCATCAACACCTTGACCCCAGGCTGCCAGGCGGCAATCAGGCGGTCCGGATCTAGCGCAAAACCATCGCGAGCGTCGGTCGGCACCCCGATGCCGACCGCGTGGCAGAGCTTGATACTAGGGCTATAGCTGACGTAGCACGGCTCGTGGAAGAGCACCTTATCGCCAGGATTGAGCACGGCCCGCAGGGCAATGTCCAGAGCCTCCGAGACGCCCACGGCCACCAAAATCTCATCGTCTGGTCGGTAGCTCACCCCGAAAAGCCGCTCGACGTAGCTGGAGATTTCCCGCCGCAACGTCAACAGGCCGCGGTTGTCAGTGTAGCTGGTCTTGCCGCGCTCCAAAGCATAGATGGCGGCCTCCCGAATATGCCACGGGGTCACAAAGTCCGGCTCCCCAATCCCCAGCGAAATGGCGTCCTTCATCTGGGACACAATCGCAAAGAAGTCGCGGATTCCCGACTTCGGTAACTCAGCGACATGGTGGGCAATAAAACGTTGTGAACTCATATTTTGCGGGTTGGGATCAGCTAGCGGGCGAAACGATCGGGGCTATCGGCTAAAGTCATAACGCCAGCGCGAGAGAACAGGTATGTTCACCTCGAAACCCCCGAAACTCAACTGGATTTTCGAGCGGTTCCGACTTTAAGCATTTTCCGAAGCCGCCTCCTGGCGGAACCAGCCTTGGGAGCGCTGGCAGACCCGGACGAGGAACAGCATGAGCGGCACCTCGATCAGCACGCCCACGACTGTCGCCAGCGCTGCTCCCGAGGAGAGGCCAAAAAGCATCACCGCCGTCGCAATGGCCACCTCAAAGTGATTGGAAGCCCCAATCAGGGCCGACGGTGCCGCATCCTGGTAGGTGAAGCGGAGCATCTTGGCCAGCGCGTAGGTCAGGCCAAAAATCAGCACCGTCTGCAATGCCAAGGGGATGGCGATCCAGAAAATCGTCAGTGGGTTAGCGGTGATGGTCTCGCCCTTGAAGCTAAAGAGCAGCACCAACGTCAGCAACAGAGCCCCGATGGAGATGGGCGTCAGGCGATGCACGAAGGTATTCTGAAACCACTCCCGTCCCTTGGCTTGGATAATCCACTTTCGCGAAAAATAACCCGCCACCAGCGGCAGGGCCACGTAGATGGCCACCGACAGCAGTAAGGCCTCCCACGGCACGGGCATCTGATTGACCCCCAGCAACCAGCCGCCCAACACCCCGTAAAGCGCCAGCATGGTCAGCGAGTTCACCGCCACCATGACTAAAGTGTGCCCCTGGTTAGCCTTGGCCAGATACCCCCAGACCAACACCATCGCCGTGCAGGGCGCGATCCCCAGAAGGATAGCCCCGGCAATGTAAGAGCGATACAGCTCCACTTCGGTGCCGTCTTTCAGGATCTCCGTCCCCGGGAGCAGCTCTCGAAACCAGCCGCCGAGAAAAAGCGTCGCAATCGCCAACATCGTAAACGGCTTAATGCCCCAGTTGACCACCAGGGTCAGCAGCACTGGGCCTGGATTCCGGCTGGCCTGCACGACCTCACCGAAGTCAATTTTGACCATGATCGGATACATCATGAAAAAGAGGCAGATCGCGATCGGGATCGACACCACCGGTGCCCCGTTCACCATGATCGCCATGCCGTCCAGTGCCTCGGCGACCCCCGGCGCAACCTTACCCAAGGCGATGCCCGCAAGGATGCACCCCAGCACCCACCACGTCAGGTGCCGCTCGAAAAATCCCATCGATTGCGTATCAACTTTCATAAAAATCTGTTCTCTGAACGCTGAATCAGAAGAGCTGCTGAATCAAGTCTCTTTTGCCCGGTGATGCCGTCTGACCGGATTGGCCGGGAACCTGCTTACTGACGTGAATCTTCAGCATGCCCCGCTTTACCCACCGCACAACTGCAATTACCGCTGGCGTTCTCAACCTTTCGCCAAAGCTCCTTCCTTTTTCCTGAAATGTCAGATCAACCGCAGCCTCCCTGTCCCGCCAGCCACCACTGTATATCCGCCCAGCCGACCCTTCATCGCTGGGATAACTCGGTGGTGCCGAGGATTACGATCAACTCGGGCGATACGCTCTACGTCGAGATGATGGATTCCAGCGGCGGCCAGGTGCATCCAGGGATGACCGTCGAGGCATTCCAGCAGATTGACTTTACCCTCATCCACGCGCTAACCGGGCCGATTGCGATCCACGGAGCCGAGCCTGGCGACGTCCTCAAGATCGAGATTTTGGCCTACCACCACCACGGTTGGGCCTGGACCAGCGTAATCCCCG
>DAIQNO010000172.1:0-2497 GCA_036788355.1 Opitutales bacterium
CTCAATTTCCGCCAGTTGCTCCTCCTGCATCTGGATCTTTTGCAGCAACGCCTCCTCGCTCTCCTCCAAGAATTTCTCCCGCTCCCGGAGTTCGATCTCCTTTAGCTCAAGATTTTCTTTGGCGATAAAGTGCTGGTGGATCTGCTTGATGAAAGCCTCTAAGCCGGCCAGCTGCTGACGTATTGCGGCCAGTTGCCCAGCTACGTCTCCCTGCGGCTCATCAACTTTCGCCGAGATGTCATTAAGGTCTAGCCACTGGGCCCGATCCTCCTCCGTATGGGCGATGTTGAGGATCGAAAACGTTGACTTGGGCTTCTGCCGACGGAGTTCTTCGATCTGTTCGAGTGTCAATTGTTCATCGAGAACACTCTCGTCGAGGGCGAGCCACCACAGATCCTGGAGCGACTTTTCCCGGATCATCGCCCGAAATTCAGAGGCTTTCATAACAACGGTGTTGGGGACTCTTATCTCGGGTTGTAACCGGCACCACTCACTTAGGTGACACCGCCAATTCTCAAATCCAAAGCCTGAGTGCTGTAGGTGTCCACCTTATTTTCATGTAAACCCGACAAACTCCTGACATTGTAATGAGATCGGCAGCTTTTTGAGCCCCTTAAGTAAAAAATGAGTATTTATCGCCGCGATTCCCCCCATTACTTGAGGGGTCATGCTGCAGACTGCGTTGACCTTTCCAGGCAACTCCGTCGGTGCCTTCATTTCTCGGGGCCGGTTGGGAGACTCAACCGCAAGCGACCAAAAAGGTGACCCACGGGCAGCACCATCCGAATTTGCGCCCGTCGGCTGGCAGGATCCAGTTCGACCGTTATGGGTGCCAGCGTCCAAGGGCCACCGGGATTCGGAGCGGTTTCCCCGGTCAGGATCGCGTCCACCTGGCCCGCATATTCCAGCCGCCACCGCAGTTCTACGGCGACCGCCGCTGCGTCGCCAACGCCACCGGGCATGGGCAGCAGAGCGGCCGTCACCTCCCTGGTTGGCCGCTGCTGGCGGTTCCGCGCACCGGTGCCGCCAAAATACTCCCAGCCGTTGGCAGCTCCGTCGCCATCGGCGTCGTCGCCGAAAGAGCCCACCGAAATGCCCTCGCGGGCCGCATAGGCCTCCCAAGATAGCTGCTCGGGAACCAAGTAACGGACGGCCACCCCATCCAAGTCAAAGCCCGCCGAGCCTGTGGTCGGGTAGGGGTCGTAGATCACCGCCCCTTCCGCATCCAGGGCCCGCCCATCACCCACGACGTCCACCAGCCGCACAAAGCGCACCGCGCCGAGGTCGAGGCGGGGGAAATTGGCCAGCAGCGCTGACCGGTAGCTCGCCGTGAAATCATCGCGTCCCGCGACTGCCGCGTCGTAGGCCCCCTGCAACGTTGTAAGGTCAAACGGAGTCCCAAAACCCGCCCGGTATTTTCCGGCAAAGCCATCGACATTACGAGGATCCACCTGGCCAAACCCGCCGACAGGTGCACCCGTGTAGGAATAGTTCGGAAACCGCACGAAATGAACCCCGTCGCTGGAAACTTCCACCCAGGCCAACTCGAGAAAAAAGTCGCTGAAGGCGTTCTCGAAGACCGCAAAGTCCCAGCCCGGCCCGTTGCGAAACCCCCCAGCAAAACTCAGCGTAATCTCGCCTCCCCGTCCCAGGGAAACTACGTCGAGGACATCGTTGCCCGCCGGCCCCAAAGCCCGGCTGACATCGCGCCAAACGGTGTCCACCGCAGCGCCAAACTGAACCGACTTCACCTGCGTGGCCCACCCCTCGATGGCCCCATCACCGGCGGCCACCGCCGCGCTGCCCGCCGTGCCAGCCGCCCCCGAGAACGGCCATCGCTCCCAGGAAGGTTGATAGGCCCCAAAACCCACCGAAGCAGACAATCCCGTAAAGAACGCCAGCCAAGACAGTGCACCCAGGGGCCAAAAACTGGAGGCATTGAAGTCCATTTTCGTGAAAGTGGATTGCATAATTGACACCGTGGTGTCATTAAGGCGCGAAATGGCCTATCCGGCAACGATAAAAGCAACTGAACGTCGCTTTGGCGACTAAAAGCACACCGTGCCGCGTAGGCCTACCGGAAGCATCCTCCACAAGCAAGTGGCGGGGCCTGCCGCCCGAACACCGTGGTCAGAAGAATTGAATTGAACGCACGCCCCCGCACAACCAAACTTGCGAGATAATAATCAGGGCAATCATCCACGAGGTCGCTGAAGGAGGCTTTTGGGCTGAGGTTCCGGCACTTCCCGGTTGTTCGACGCAGGGTGAGACGATCGAAGAGCTGACAGAAAATCTAAAAGAAGCAATTGCGCTTTGGCTAGACGTTGGCGATGACGAAATCGAGGCTCATAGCACCGATCGCATTTTAGAAGTCGCGGTGTGAAACAACAGGCAGCCTATGGGATGCCTATGATTTTTAGTGGAAGTCGTGGCTGGCGGCGGTGGGGGCGTCGGCAAAGCGCAGGGGTTCTGCTTTGGAGACGATGAGGTGGGTGGT
>DAIQNO010000172.1:2507-5620 GCA_036788355.1 Opitutales bacterium
GCGATGCCGGGCTCGTCTTCGATGGAGAGGAAGACGACGCCCTTGGCGGTGCCGGGTCGCTGGCGGCAGATGACGGCGCCGGCCAGGCGGCAGCGGGAGTCGTTGGGGAGGGTTTCCAGCTCGCGGGCGGTGCGGGTGCCCGCAGGGAGTCGTTGGCGCAGCATGGCCATGGGGTGCTGGCCGACGGTGACGCCGGTGGTGTCGAAGTCGGCGCAGATGCGCTCCCAGTAGTCCATTTCGGGGAGGATAGCGGTGGCCTCGGCGGGGTCGGGCTCCAGGTGGGCAAAGAGGTCGCCTTGGGCGGTGCGGCGCTCGACGGCCCAGAGGGCGGCGCGGCGGGTTCCGGTGAGGGCGTTGAGGGCTCCGGCGCGGGCCAGGGCGCGGAGTTCGTCCTGGTCGAGCGGGCAACGTTGCCGGAGGTCGCTGAGGCTGCGGAAGGGCTGGCTTCGCCGCTCGGCCAGGAGCTGCTGGACGGCTTCGGCGTTGAGGCCCTGGACGCGCTGGAGGCCCAGGCGGAGCGTAGGTGGTGGGGAGGGGTTGCCGTGGCTTTCGGGGGCCTCGATGGTGGTTTCCCAGGCACTGGCGGCGATGCAGGGCGGGCGGAAGCGCAGGCCGCGACGCCGGGCCTCCTGGATGATGGTCGCGGGGGCGTAAAAGCCCATCGGCTGGTTGTTGAGCAGGGCGGCGTAGAACTCTGGGGCGTAGTGAACTTTGAGGTAGGCGCTGGCGTAGGCGATGAGGGCAAAGCTGATGGCATGGGACTCCGGAAAGCCATAGAGCGCGAAGGAGCTGACGGTGTTGACGAGGGCCTCGATCTGCTCCGGCGGGGTGTTTTTGGCCTGGAGTTTAGCGCGGAGGGTGGCCTTGGCGCGGTTGATGCGGTCGAGGTTGCGGCCAAAGCCGAGGGCGCGGCGGAGTTCCTCGGACTCACTGGCGGTATAGTCGGCCATCAGCATGGCCATTTTCAGGACCTGTTCCTGAAACAGGGGCACGCCGAGGGTCCGCTCCAGAACGGGCTGGAGGCAGTCGGCGATGTAGGTCACCGGCTCGATGCCGTTGCGTCGGTTGAGGTAGGGGTTGGCGAGGTCTCCAGCGATGGGGCCGGGTCGGATGATGGCGACTTCGATGGCGAGGTCGTAGAAGACCCGGGGTTTCATCCGGGGCAGGGTGGCCATCTGGGCGCGGCTTTCGACCTGGAACACCCCGAGGGTCTCGGCCCGGCAGAGGAGGTCGTAGGTCGCGGTGTCGTCCTTCGGGATGCGCGCAATGTCCACTGGGCGCGGGCCGGATTGGGTGAGGGTGACGGCGTCGGCGAGGACGGCCATCATGCCGAGGCCGAGGAGGTCGATCTTGATGATGCCGAGGTCCTCGCAGGCGTCCTTATCCCACTGGGCGACGACGCGGCCGGGCATGGAGGCGTTTTCCAGGGGCATGACCGAGGAGAGGGCGTTCTGGCAGACGATCATGCCGCCGGAGTGTTGCCCGAGGTGGCGCGGCAGGCCCACCACCTGCCGAAAGACCGCCAGGGCAGCGCGGTGGCGCGGGTTGTGGGCGTCGAGGCCGGCTTGGCGGACTTGGGCATCGAGTTCCAGAGTGTGGGGATAGTCGCCTCGGGCATAGAGGGCATTGAAGCGGTCCACGATGCTCTCTGGAAGGCCCAGCACCTTGCCGACCTCGCGCATCGCGCCTCGGCCTTGGTAGGTGATGACGTTGGCCGTCATGGCAGCTCCGTGGCGTCCATAGCGGCGATAGACCATCTGGATGACCTCCTCACGCCGGTCACCGCTGGGCAGGTCGAGGTCGATATCGGGCCAACTCCGGCGGCCTTCGGAAAGGAAGCGTTCAAAGAGCAGGCGCCCGCCGACGGGATCGACGGCAGTGATGCCGAGGCTGTAGCAGACGGCGCTGTTGGCCGCGCTGCCCCGGCCTTGCACCATGATGCCGCGCTCCCGGCAGTAGCTGACGATGTCCCAGACGATCAGGAAGTAGCCCGCGAAGCCCAGCTTGGCGATGAGGGCCAGCTCGTGTTCAATCTGCTGGCGGACGGCGGGGGAGAGGCCGCCGTAGCGCTGGTCGGCCCCGAACCAGGTGAGCTTGCGGAGGAAGGTGTCGGCGTTGTCGCCTTCGGGCACCGGGTATTGCGGGAATTGGTAGCCGAGGTTTTCCAGGGTAAAAGTGCACGCTTCGGCGAGGTGGCCGCTGGCGGCCAGAGCTTCGGGCAGGTCGGGAAAGCGCTCCCGCATGGCGGCGGCTCCCAGGAGTTGGCGGGCATCGCTGGCCTCCAGGAGGCTACCGGCGGCGTCGAGGGTGGTGTGGTGGCGCAGGGCGGTGAAGACGTCGAGGACTCGCCGCCCGCTGCGATGGGCGTAGGCGGGGGCGTTACTGGCAATCAGCGGCGCACCGGTGGCCGCCGCGACGGCTTGGCGGGCCTCGTTGAGCGGGATCTCACCGCGCTGCTGGTGGCGGACAATCTCCACCGCCCAATTTTGCTTCGGAAAGGCCCGTTGTATCCGTTGGACGGCTGCTGCCAGGCCCGCGCGACCTCCAGTCTGCCAGCCATACGCGAGGGGTCCCTCGGCATCGCCGGTCAGCGCGTAAAGGCCGTCCGTGCGGCCCTCCAGCTCTGACCACTCCAGCACTGCCCGGCCTTTCGGGGCGCGAAGTTGGGCCTCGGTCAGCAGGCGGCAGAGGCTGCGGTAGCCCTCTGCCGTCTGCACGAGGACGGGTAGGGCCGTGACCGCGAAAGGGCGGTTGGGATCCTCGGTGCCGTGGCTCTGCCTGCTGGCGGTGGCGCCGAGGCCAGGGCCAGGGGCGGCAGCGACGGGCTCCCGCAAGAGCAGCTCGACGCCGACGATCGGCCGCAGGCCGACCTCCTGGGCGGCGACGTGAACTGCAGGGGCTCCATAGACGCCCATGCGGTCACAGACCCCCAGGGCCGGCAACCCCAGGGCAGCCGCTGCCCGCACCAACTCGGGGGGGCGATCCGCCCCCCGGAGGAAGTTAAAGGCACTGCGGGCATGGAGTTCGACGAAAGGCATCTTTCTTGCAAGATGAACGCCCGTTTATATCCGGTCAAGCAGTGACCTCAGATATAGTAAAAAAATAAGTATATT
>DAIQNO010000173.1:0-5592 GCA_036788355.1 Opitutales bacterium
GCCTTAGAGTGGCGTGGCGCCGGGGCCGAGCGCTCGTAATTCGAGGTGGAGCCGCCGCCGCTAGTGCCCGAGCTGCCGCCCTCTCCGTCGGCGGAGTCTCCACGGCTGCCGACGAACTGGAACGACTCGCAGACGACGACCATCTTGTTGCGCTTTTCGCCTTCCTTGGTCTCCCAGCTTTCCAATTTGAGGCGGCCCTCGATCAAGATGGGGCGGCCTTTGCTCATGAACTTCGAGATGGTTTCGGCCTGTTTTCCGAAGCAATCGACATCGACGAAAGTGGTTTCTTCGCGCTGCTCGCCCTGCTGGGTGCTGTATTTTCGCGAAACGGCGAGACCGAGCTTGCAGATCACCATCCCGCCGGGAGTCTGGCGGGTTTCCGGGTCGCGGGTCAGGTTACCCATCAAGATTACTTTGTTGTAGGAAGCCATTCTCTCTTAACTTTGAGCCGGGCGGTGTGGTCAATGCAAGCGAAAAGCGCGCTTTTTCCTGCAATCTTGTTCAGGATTAAGGGCTGGTGGTTGATCTTCCCACGATGAAGGGCTGGAAAGCGATCGGTGGCGATCGCTGGTTGTGGGGTTGTCCAAGCCGGGTCCGCTGGAACTACGGTGAGATTCCTGGGGCTTCTTGGCCCAGAATCTTGAGGAAGGGGGATTCCGAGGGGATGAAGAATCGGGGAAAGAGCACCCAGGTTAGTCGCCGAGGTCAGGCTCTGTGGCCTTGAAAGTGGTCGGTGAAGGAAAGTCACCGGACGGTTGCAGCGGTGGCTCCAGGAAACTGGTTGAGAACGGTAGTCGGGTAGGCTTCCTCCGGCAGGTTTTCCCCCGAAGTGGCCTTGGGCTGGAGGAACACGGTGACTCGGTAGCGGTGGGGCGGGGATAAAACTCGGGGGTTAGTCCAGTAGAGGCCGCCGGCAGTGGGTTGCAGGACGACCGTCTGTCGTGGGGTGGTCGCCGAGCCGATGGAATCCACCAAGACGCGGACGGTGTTCATAGGCGGAGCCGGCACCAGCAGGTTCTCCTGATTGAGAAACAGCAGCGCGAGGCGGTTTTCGACCAGGCGCAGATTGGCCACCACCGGCCGCGGGTCGAGGTAGGGCTTGCCCTCAGCAGCCATCTGGCGCCGCTCCTCGGGGGTGGGCTCATCGGCCGGAGGGGGCGGGGGATTGCGCAGCGTAATCAGGATGCCAAGTTGCTCCGGCAGAGGTTCCCCCACTTTGATCGCGGTGAATCTTAGTTGGCTGACGGACGCGCCAGAAGCCTCGCTGCCGCCCGTCTGAGCCGTCAGGGGAGACGACAGCAGGGCAGCGAGCAGAATTCCCCAGAAACTGCGCGCTAGGGCAGATTTAGTTGTCAATTTCATTACACTACCATGCCCCGATGCTGTATCGACTGCAACCCCAGAAGCACTCCAACGGGCATAGCCCCTAAGTTATAACATTGTAATATTGGGTCGAGCGGCTCTCGGAGGCCTTACCGTCGCGCAGTCTGCAACCACCTCGCAGCGGCAACGCTACCTCGGACATCGCCCACTGTGTAAACGCCATCGTGTAAAAACGCGGGCAGTGGTGTAAAAAGCGGGGCAGTCCGGGGGCGCCGTGGGTCAATACTCGCGGTAGGTGCCTCCCCAGGGGCGGACGAGATCGCGGAGAGGCTCGACGTGGACGGGTTGGACGCCGAAGCCGATGACATGCAGACGAGCGGGCCGTAGAAGGCGCCGTTGCCAGCCGCGCAGATCCTCTGTCAATTCTGCCCAAGGGACATTTTCGCCGCTGCGAAGGCCCTCCCGGCTGCGTTGAAACGATCCGTCGGTCAGCAAGATGACGACTTCTGGCTCCATCGCCCAAGCCGCCCGGAGCACTGATTGCACGCCGTTGGGAGTCTCCCGCGTCCAGCCGCTCTGGCTGGAGCCGCTGCGGACAAAGCGGCGGCGTAACCACGTTTTTAGGGCCTCCCGCTGGAAGGCGGTGGCGGGCACGGGAACGGGGGAAAAAACGTCGTAATCGCGGGAAAACTGGATCAAGTTCACCACTGTTCCGGGGGTCAGTGACTCGATGACCTTCGAGGTTTCCTCCAAAACGGCGTCGATCCCATGGCCCGAGGCATCCATCCGCGCCACGACCGACTGCGAGACGTCGAAAGCGATAACCAGCCGGTCGGTGGTGTCCTCAATCCCCAGAAACTGCACGGTCGAGGCCGCTGAAGCCCCGTCGGCCCAAGCTGAACCGGAAAAGCTGTCCGCAAAGAGGCCGGTCGCGGCTGGGTCGGCCCAGGAGGGCAGCTCGGTGGGTGTTTCGACCGCAGAGGACACCGGAAGGTCTGGCATCACGGGGGCCGCGTTGGGCAGTAACGCGGTGCTGGTGATGACCGGCACGGGCCAACTGGCGGCACTGGCCCGCTGAAAAGACTCCAGCGCCTGGGCGTGCTGCACTGCCCGCAACGCTCCTTCAACCGGCGGCAGTGCCACCAGTGCTGGCACTTCCGGCTGGCCCGGCGTGACCAGCACCACCACGACCGTTAAGAGAAGCAGCCCCCCTTGGAGCAGCAAAGCCACCGCCAGCGGCCCGAGTTTACCTCGCCAAGCGGCCTTGGTTGGCTGTCCAGAGGGCATTTTTCGGTGATACTGATTCCGTTCCTGGGTGCTGCTGGGAACCGAGTCCAGACCCAGTCGCATTCCGGCGGCCTCACCTCAGGACGCCTTGGCTGAGGCCCGCGCCGTTGCCGCTAAGGCAGAAGCCTCGGTCGCGGCTTCCCGACCTCCTGGGCGGAAGGTCGGTGCCGCTCGCTGGTAATAGGCCGCAATATGGGCCGCCACTTCGTGCAAGGGCCGAAAGTCGGTCATAAAGGAGGCCCCGGCCGCCAGGTAGTAGGGCTCCCGGATGGCCAGCAGAGCCTCGATCTCGGCCAGGGGATCCGCTACCTGCAAGAGTGGGCGGTGGTTCGTGCGGCTGGTGCGGGCAAAGATGGTCTGCGGTCGGGCGAAGAGGCTCGCGACCAGTCCCCGCGCCCGCAGCCGCTCCGGCATTCCGGGTTGGGCGATCAGGCCGCCGCCGCAGGCCACCACGCAACCCGCCTCAGGATGGCCGTTTTCCACGAAATCCCGCTCCAACTCCCGGAAGTAAGCCTCCCCCTCCGTGGCAAAGATGTCCTTAATCATGCGACCGGTGGACGCTTCAATGGCCTGGTCGCTATCGATCAGCTCTAACTTGAGGCGGTGGGCTAACAGCCGAGCGACTGAGCTCTTTCCCGTTCCCATGAAACCCACCAGGTAGAGGTTGGGCCGCGGTAGATCATCCTTCATCTCGCTATTGATGGCCCCGCGACCTACCGCTCGTCGAGTGGAAATCTGGGTGTAAGGTGGTAAAACACGTTCAGAAAGTAGTGTCTGCGGGTCGATTTTCGGAAAAACTGGGTAAGGCAATTTTTCCCAAAAATGACTCGACAGCGGTTGTCCATTGCCCAACTTTTCACTAAACACTCGTTAAAACCCACGACCACCCGAAAATGAAACAGCTTCGACACCATCTCCACCGATCCTTTTCCTCGTTCTGGGGGGCCTGGCTATCCCTCGCACTGCTGGCCGGTTGCGGCCAACCGGTCCAGAGCGGCACTGAACCGAGCCAGGCTGAGCCAGCCGAGATAGCTGCCTCGGCAACCACCATGGAGCCCGCAGTGGCGGTAGACCTTGCTCCGGCGATGGTCGCGATCAACGAGGCAGCGCGAGCCGATGCGTCACCGTTGAGCGAGTTGGCCGCATCGACAGCCGTTACCTCTGAGCCGGAGACCTTCCTCGGGCTGTCCTTCTTACCCGTCAATCCTGACGCGCCGTTGCCTCCGGATGCCGATTACATCACGGTGCAAAATGGGCACCTCTCGGCCCAAGGCCAGCGGCAACGCTTCTGGTCGGTGATCGGCTCAACCTTTTTTTCCAGCAACGCCTCCCCGGACGACAGTGCGGAAGTCCGCGCGGAGAAGGTGGCGGATTCCCGCCGCCGCACCGACGACTTGATCAACCGGCTTGACGCTCTCGGTTTCAACAGTGTCCGCATGTGGCAAGCCTCCTTCATTCAGAGCCCAGATTACTCGATGGGGGACGGGTCTAGTGCCGACGCGGTCAATTACGCCATCGCGGCGATGAAGGCCAAGGGCTGGCGGATCTGGATGCCTGGCTTCAACCGAAGCGGCGATGCCACAGTTGACAATGTGGGCATTATCGAAGACGCGGCCACCGCGGAAGCTTGGAGCGCAGCGGTGGCTGCAAGCGAAAACGGCAAGGTGAATCTCCGGCACAGTGTCGCCCGAACCTGGGATCCGCGCCTGGAGGCTCTTTACGCCGACCGCATTGCGAAAATCGCCAACAACTACAACCCTTACACCGGTCTGCGGTGGGCAGATGACCCAGTCTTTGCCGTGTGGGAGCTGACCAACGAGGAGTGGTGGATGACGCGCATGATCGGTGGCCGTTGGCAGCAGCTCCCGGAGTTTTTCCGCTCCCAGCTGGTCAGCCGCTGGAATACCTGGCTACGGGAGCGCTACGGGGACGATGCCGCTCTTCAGGAGGCTTGGGGTGCCTTGCTGCCCGGAGAGTCGCTAGAAGTCGGGTCGATCCTGCTGGCTCCCATGGCCGGGAAAACGCGACCGGCTTCGGCCAACGACAGTAATCCAGCCGCCTTGGCCGCGTTGGAAGGGTTGGCGCAGGAATACGCTCGCAGTGACTTTCCCGAGGCTCGCGGGGCTGATGTTTACGCCTTCCTGCTTGAACTCCAACTGGCCCACAAGAAAAAGATGCACGCGCTGGTCAAGACTTTTGGTAAAAGTGCCCGGTTGTCACCCCTGATTTACGATACCGGTATCGGCTACGAAATCCAGTCGCAGTATCTGCACCAAAACGCTGAAGCTGTGGCCCACGATGCCTACGTCAACGGCTGGGGGCCGCCGTTCGATGAGCCAGATCTTGAGGGTCTCCCGCCGCAGCGGGCCGCGATCCGTCAGCAGGACGCTGAGCGCATCAGCGCCAATACGGGGCCTTGGGTCAACTGGCTGCTCAAGCCGCCGGGCATTTCCCAAGGGGTTCCGTGGCTGGAGCATAACCGCGTCGAAGGGCTGCCGTTTCTGGCCTACGAGACCCAGATTCAACAGCCCGCGAAATATCGCGCCGACTTCCCTTATCGACTGGTGGCCTTGGCCTCCATCCAAGATTGGGACTGGATCTGCTGGCACTATTTTGGCCCAGCCAGCGAAATTGGCCGCTCCGAGCACCCGTTCGACCGTCCGATGGACATCACGACCGGCAGCCACCCCCAGGGCTATCATTATACCTACGACGAGGTGCAAAACTCCGCGATGCGTAATGCCGCCTATCTCTTTCGGAACTTTGTGCATCCCCCAGCTCCTACTCCGACCGTCTTTATCTACGGAAAGCAGTCTCTGCACGAAACCGCGTCGATGGACTACGCGGGCTCCTACGGTCTGACGGGCATGGATATGCTTTACACCACCTACCAATACGGCAGTCGCATCCGCATCGATCCCTCACGGGAGCACGATGTGGTGATTGGCCCCGTGGTGAGCTTTGATGAGCGCCACACGCACA
>DAIQNO010000174.1:0-5590 GCA_036788355.1 Opitutales bacterium
AAAGACTGGCTGCCGGACTAGGAAACTAGCTGCGGCGGCGGAGCATGACCCAAGTAAGACCCAGCATGCCAGCGAGCAGCGCGTAGGTGGAAGGCTCGGGAACGGCGGCGAGGGACAGGGTGTTTGTGCCACCATCCCAGGCAAAGATGGTGCCATTGACCGTGCTCCAGTCGCCGAGGGCACTAAAGTCATCACCGTCAAATGTGATTTGGCCGGCGTCCCAGTAGGTCTCCGCCCAGTCGGCGGAAGACGTGATCGTGAGCGACATGAGTGACCCCGAGAGCCAGTCCATCGAAATGTTGCTGTTATTGTGATTGTCACCCCCGAAATCATCAAATGTCGCTGAACCGGCAGTGGACCCTCCCATGGTGAGCGTCCAGCCGTGGCGATAGTTCAAAGTGTCACCGGTTAAAGTGCCACCGTTGAGGAAGGCAGCACCGCCGCCGGCGAAGTTGGGAGTGCCAAAGGAGCCGTCAACCAAAACCGTTCCCCCGTTTACGGTGAATGAGGAATTGGCACCCTCGATTAAAGCCACATTGTTATTTACGGTAAATGACCCTCCGTTGACTTCTACAGCGGCGTCTCTGACTACAAGGGCACCAGTGATGCTCGCTGAACCAGAGTTCACCGTAAATTCGGTCGAATTATTGGCTCCGAGGTCGAACGACTTAGTCATGTTGAAAGCACCACCATTTATGTTGAGAGCACCTCCGTCATATCCGAGTGTACCAATGAAAAGCGTAGTGGTATTAAGCGTTCCACCAGTGATATTGAGATAATAATTCGTTAACGTATTGGTGCCTCCTTCGTTAACCCTCTGCCAAAAGGCATCACTATTAATCGTCCCGACGTTGCCAGAACTTGTCGGCAAGGTGGCCGGATCCCAATTGGCAGCATCGCTGATGAAATCGGTCGCGCCGCCGTTCCAGGTCGTTTGCGCGGAAACTGTAGAAGCCAGGCCCAAAGCAAAGCCTGCGGTTAGTGCGTAGAATAATTGTCTATTCATAATAATCAATGTAGGGGTTCAATGTAGGGATTTAGGGCTTCGGTTTTTCGCGACGGATGCGTAAAATCCTCTGAAGACTTTACGCCCTCGGAAAAAGGCACGGTGGAAGTCAATCTTTTTTCCGGGAAATTGAAAACGCGTCCTGTTGCTCTCTATACGGGGTTCTCTGAAGGTAGAAGCGACCATCTCGTCGTCTGCACAAGACCGAAGACAACAAGACCCCATCCGAAGCCGCCCGGACCATTTGCCGAGAACACTGCGCTGATGTCTCAATATCGCTCCAACTTTCAGAGTTCACCCCGCGTAGCCGAACACCTTCGCGCGGACAGCCCCCTCGGCATCATCCGCTGCCTTGCTTGCGCAGATCGCGTGGCGACTGGCCCGCGTGCTGGCGGACGAACCGTGAAAATGCGGAAGATGACTGAAACCCGCTGAGCTCCGCCACCTCGGATAAGTTGAGCTGTTGGTTCCGCATGTGGGAGATCGCGAGGTGGAGTTGGTAGTTGGCCCGAAAATCTTTCATAGAAACACCCATGGCCTCGCGGAAGCACTTCCGGAGGCGCCGATACGATTGGCCGGACCGGCTGGCCATCTCTTCCAAACTCCATTTTTGGTGAACGGATTGAATGATGAGCGCTTCGATCTCGGCGACCCATGTGTGCTTCATCCGTTGAGCGTCTGCCCGCGGCCTCGATGCATTAGTTTTGAGGAGGCTTTGATGCAAATGCATCAGTAATCGATCCAGCATGGTGAGGACCTGCATACGCGACGCTTCATCCGGCCGGGACCAAAATTCAATCATTTCATCCCACAGTAAGGTGGCAGGCCCATCCAGCCGCTGGGGCCGATAGGCGAACTCCTGCAGCCAGTTTTTCCCCTGAAGAAGATCGAAGGTAATGAAGCTCCACCGCAGCTTACTGCGGGCAAGCTCCAGGTAGGTGTGAAACTGATACGGGGTGATGAGAAGGCAATCCCCTGCCTCCAATTGAATCGCCTTTCCATCGAGGCTGACCACGCCTGGTGTCTCCATGACCCGCAACAAGACATGGCGATGGTGCATTCGGTTTGAGAGGTTCGCCTGCTGAAGGGTCTTTTGGGTGGGACGCTCAAACAACAGCACATTCCGCGTTACAATCCGCTCGGGCGGATCGACTCCTTTCAGGTAGTCCTCGGGATCCTTGATCGGTCGGGGCACGGCTTGCATACTTTGTCTCACTCTTCGGATTGCTTGGGCACAGGATTTACCAGAATTGTCAAAATTATTCCAAAATGGACAAGATTTAAACATCTTTATTCAGGTAAAGTGGGGATGTGAAAAACGCAGTCACCGAGCATCAGCAGAACGAGCGAATCGATACCCGGATCTATCCTTCAGCGGACGAAGCGTGCCACGATGTGGCCGCAAAGATCGCCGAGCTGATCCGCAAGCGTAGCGCGGAAGGCCGATCAGCCGTCCTCGGGCTCGCCACGGGCTCCACACCCGTCCGTCTCTATCGGGAGCTGATTCGTCTGCATCGTGACGAGGGTCTTTCCTTCGCCAATGTCATCACCTTCAATCTCGACGAATACTACGGGCTGGCGGCCGACCATCCGGAGAGCTACCGGAAGTTCATGCAGGACCAGCTTTTCGACCACGTCGATCTCAAGCCGGAAAACACCCATGTGCCGGATGGCCTCGTTTCGGCGGAGCAGGTGTTTGCATCCTGCCGGGCCTACGAGGAAGCGATTGCCGCCGCCGGTGGGATCGATATCCAGATACTGGGAATCGGCCGCACCGGGCACATCGGGTTCAATGAGCCGGGCTCCGGCCCACAGACACGGACCCGGCTGGTCACGCTCGACAGTTTGACCCGGCGCGATGCGGCACGGGATTTCCTCGGTGAGGAAAATGTTCCCCGGCATGCGCTCACGATGGGTGTCGGAACGATTCTCGACGCGCACCAGGTTTTCCTTCTCGCCTGGGGCGAAAACAAAGCCCCGATTCTGGCCAAAACGGTGGAGGGCGAGCAAGTCGACAGCATTCCGGCAACCTTTCTTCAGCGCCACGGGAACTGCACCTTCTGTATCGATCGGGCGGCGGCCAGCCAGTTGACCCGCGAGCGCCTGCCCTGGCTGGTTGGGCTCATCGATTGGGACGAAGCGACTACGCGCAAGGCCGTTCTATGGCTCGCGCAAAAAACCGGTAAGGCGCTGCTCAAGCTGGTTGACGAGGATTATACGGAAAACGGCATGTCCGACCTTCTGATCCGGCACGGCTCCGCCTATAAGCTCAACATCCAGCTGTTCAACATCACCCAACATACCATCACGGGATGGCCCGGAGGAAAGCCCAACGCCGACGACACCAACCGGCCCGAGCGGGCCACCCCCCACCCGAAGCGCTCGCTCATCCTCAGCCCGGAGCCGCTCGATGACGTCTACTGCATGGGCGGCAGCATCAACCGGCTGCACCAACACGGCAACGATGTCACCGTCGCCTACATGACCTCGGGCAACCTCGCGGTCCCGGATTCGGAAGTGCAGGCCGCGATCGATCTCATCCTCGAGCTGGGCCAGGAACACTCCGGCAGCCGCAGCGCCGAGTATGCCCGCAAGGTGGAGCAGCAGCTCAGGGACAAGGGCGCTTTCGGTCAGGACACCGACGACATCCGCCACCTCAAGGGACTGATCCGCAGGAGTGAAGCCCGCTCCTCTGGCCGCCTGCTCGGCATCGAAACACAACAGCTTTGCTTCCTCGATCTGCCCTTCTACGAGAAGGGACGCTACCGCCGTTTCGTGGCCGGGGAGGACGATGTCACTCAGATGGTCGAACTGCTCGAAAAGATCAAGCCCCACCAGATCTTCGCCACCGGCTACGGCCATGACCCGCTCTCTGTTCCGGCGATCTGTTATGAGATCCTGTGTGCCGCTCTGGAGGAGTGCGCGGATGCCGATTGGATCGCCGATTGCAATGTTTGGCTCTACAAGGGTCCGGGAGACGAATGGGATCTCCACGAAATCGACATGGCGGTGCCACTCTCTCCCAACGAATTCGAGGATAAGCTCAAAGGCATCTACCAGCACCAGACGCAGCGCAGCCAAAGCCCCAGCCATCCCCGGAATAAGAGCAGTAATACCTGGGACCTGGCCCGCGAGATCAACCAGGCGACCGCCCGTGCCTACGACCAGCTCGGCCTTGCCGACTATGAAGCTATCGAATGTTTCAAACGCTTCAAAGGGGAGTAAAATGATTCGAGTCGCCCCACGCTGCCAACCCACGCTCGACCCGGAATTCATTCCAGCCGTTCTCTGGAATCGCGAATACCGAAAGGCGGTCGCCGCCGCATCGGACCCACGCCGTGTTCGCATCGCCGTGAGCCGTCCGGACGGCATCACGTGGACTTACCCGTGCAAGCTCCTGCCGGAATCCGGCGAATTTGCCGCGGACACCTTTAAATACTGCGAGCGCTTGCTCAAGTTTCTCCTCTGGTCGCGCGGCGGCTCCACCGTGCGCATCAGCAACGCGCCCGATGTCGTCGCCCATCTGCAAAAACTATATGCTCCCGGTGGGGCCCGTGCCTTCGACTACGAATTTATGGGCGCCACCTGCTTCGACGCCGACTTGACGATCGCCAGTGCCAACGACGGGGAATTGCACGAGGTGCCACCTCCTTCGAAAGGCGGGATGGGCTCGCTCAAGGGCAACCGTCTCGGCTTCGACCTCGGCGGGAGCGACCGCAAATGCGCGGCGATCGCCGACGGCAAAGTGGTCTTTTCCGAGGAGATCAAGTGGAGCCCCTATTTCGAAAGCGATCCAGCCTATCACCGGTCGGGCATCGAAGACAGTTTGAATCGAGCCGCGGCCCACCTCCCCTCGGTCGATGCCATCGGCGGGAGTTCGGCCGGTATTTTCATCGACAACGAGCCCCGGGTCAGCTCCCTCTTCCGCGGCATCCAAGGGGCCGATGCGCGGAAATCGATCCGGAATCTTTTCCACGAACTCAAGGTAAAATGGGGCAACGTTCCTTTCGAAGTGGCCAATGACGGCGATGTCACTGCCATGGCCGGGGCCATGGCGATTAACGACGGCGCCGTTCTCGGTATCGCCATGGGCACCAGCTTGGCCGCCGGCTACATCAATCCGCAGGGCAGCGTCACCGGCTGGATCAACGAGCTGGCCTTCGTTCCTGTCGACTACCGCGAGGGCGTCGCCCAGGATGAGTGGAGCGGCGACTATGGTTGCGGCGTGCAATACTTCTCCCAGCAAGCGGTGGGGCGTCTGCTGCCCCACTCCGGGATCGAGGTCAGCGAGTCTCTGGGCCTGCCCGAAAAACTGGAGTTCGTTCAAGCTAAAATGGCGGCAGGCGACGAGCGTGCAGCTGATATCTTCCGAACGATCGGCACCTACTTCGGCTATACCATGGCCCACTTTGCCGACTTTTACGAATTCCGCCACCTGCTCCTCCTTGGACGCGTCAGCTCGGGGCAAGGGGGCGAAATCATCATGGCCGAAGCACGCCGGGTCCTCGATCTCGAATTTCCCGAGCTATCCGGGAACGTGACTTTTCAGACCCCCGATGAGAAAACCAAGCGCCACGGCCAGGC